>CANBUF010000101.1 GCA_947372575.1 Alcaligenaceae bacterium
TTTCAGCACCACGTAAAGCGGCTGCAGTATCCGTTGTAAAAAACGGATTACCAGTCCCGGCTGCAAAAATGACGACCTTGCCCTCTTCGAGATAACGCAAGGCCTTTGGGCGAATATAGGGCTCAACGACCTGCTCGATATTCAAGGCAGACTGAACGCGCGCATCGACACCACGGTGCTTGAGTGCGTCCTGAAGTGCGAGTGCATTCATGACGGTCGCCATCATGCCCATGTAATCTGCTGTCGCACGATCCATGCCTTGGGCACCAGGTGCCACACCGCGGAAAATGTTGCCTCCGCCGATCACTATCGCGAGCTGAACGCCCATCGCAGCAACTTCGGCGACTTCGTCTGTCATGCGCATAATGGTTGCACGATTGATGCCAAATGCATCATCGCCCATTAATGCCTCACCAGAAAGTTTGAGGAGTACTCGTTTATGCATTCTGCTGGTCATGAGCAAACTTCCAGTTGGTTATAAACCTACAAAATTGTAGAAGATATTCCACCGGGCAGCGCATTGCGGCACCGCCCGGCATACTGGTACAAATTATGACTGACCGGCAGCAGCTGCAGCAACCTCAGCAGCGAAGTCGCTGGTTTTCTTTTCGATGCCTTCACCGACGACAAAAAGAGCAAAGCCTGAAACAGCAGCGCCCTTCTCTTTGAGCATCTGAGCAATCGTTTGCTTGTCATTCTTGACGAAAGGCTGTGAAAGCAAGGCGACTTCTTTCAGAAACTTTTGAACAGAACCTTCAACCATTTTTTCTACAATTTCTGCTGGCTTACCTGATTCAGCGGCTTTGAGGCGAGCAACGGAACGCTCAGCTTCTTTGTCAGCCTCAGAAACACCGGTTTCGTCGAGCGCACGTGGCTTAGTCGCAGCAATGTGCATGGCAAGGTCTTTACCGACTTCGTCAGCACCGGAGAATTCAACCAGCACGCCGATCTTGCCGCTATGCACATAGCTGGCCAGTTTGTTGGCGGTATCAAAACGCTGAAAGCGGCGAATGGAAATGTTCTCACCAATTTTGCCGACGAGTGCCAGACGGGTTGCGTCGACAGTCAAGTCACCCATGGGTGCTGCTGACAGCGCAGCCACATCCGCGACATTTGAGGTCGCAGCGAGCATCGCCAAACCATTTACAAAAGCAACAAAATCATCGTTCTTTGCAACAAAGTCTGTTTCGCAGTTGATTTCGATTACTGCGCCTTTTTTGGCATCAGGCGAGACATACAGGCCGATGAGGCCCTCTGCGGTGACACGGCCAGCAGCTTTGCTGGCTTTGCTACCAAGCTTGACACGCAGAATTTCTTCGGCACGAACCATATCGCCTTCAGCTTCTGTCAGCGCTCTTTTGCACTCCATCATGGGTGCGTCAGTTTTTTCGCGCAGTTCTTTAACCATCGCAGCGGTAATATCAGCCATGTTTGCTCCAGGATATATATGAGTCACCCCGAAACCGGTTCGGGGTGATGGGGTCAGTAAGATACCCGCCATAGACTGGCGGGATAGATCAGAACTTAAGCTTTCTCTTGGTCAACTTCTACGAATTCTTCACCCTGGGTGATTTCTTCGACCAGACCATTGAGGCTTTGAGCACGACCTTCGAGTACTGCATCGGCCATGCCTTTTGCGTACAAGGCGATTGCTTTTGCTGAATCGTCGTTACCAGGAATGATGTAATCCACGCCATCTGGTGAGTGGTTGGTATCAACCACAGCTACGACTGGAATACCCAGTGCCTGGGCTTCTGCAACAGCAATCTTGTGGTAACCGACGTCAATCATGAAAATTGCGCTTGGCAAACCGTTCATGTCCTTGATTCCACCGATCGACTTATTCAGCTTGTCGAGTTCGCGCTGGAACATCAGGCCTTCTTTTTTGGTCATGCGCTCAGTACCGCCTTCGGCGATCATGATCTCCATGTCTTTCAGACGCTTGATAGAAGACTTGACCGTTTTGAAGTTTGTCAGCATGCCACCCAGCCAACGGCTGTCAACGAAAGGCATACCTGCACGAGCAGCTTCAGAGGCTATCATTTCGCGTGCAGCACGCTTTGTGCCTACAAACAAAACATTTCCACCTTTAGCGGAAACTTGTTTGACGAATTTGGTTGCTGTCTGATAAAGATCAACAGTCTTTTCGAGGTTGATAATATGAATTTTATTACGATGGCCGAAAATAAAAGGTGCCATCTTTGGGTTCCAGTAACGGGTCTGGTGGCCAAAGTGCACGCCGGCTTCTAACATTTCACGCATTAAAGACATTTGAATAGCTCCGAGGGTTGGGTCTGGTATTGCGCCTGCACCGTTTTTGTCATCAAAAAAGGCACCCTGGTGGCACAACACGCGATTTGAATCAACATTACCCATAAGGAAATTGCTGATCCGGTCAGGAAAGCCACTACAACGTGACCCCCCTTTATACCTGTGTAAAACCAGGTAAGCCTATAATTCTACTATCTTTCACCACCATTGAACAAGTCACCATGGGTTTAGTTACAAACGCTGCAGATTTAGACCGGATGCGAGCCGCCTGCAAAGATGCCGCAAAAATCCTTGATTTCATCACGCCCTACGTCAAACCCGGGGTGACAACCGGAGCCCTGGATAAGCTTGTCCTGGATTACGTCAATGATGTTCTGAAGGTCAAATCAGCGACAGTGGGCTATGCGCCTCCTGGTTATCCGCCCTTTCCTGGCGCGATCTGTACCTCGGTCAACCATCAGATCTGTCATGGCATCCCGGGTGACCGTATCCTTAAGAACGGCGACATCATGAACATCGATGTGACGATCATTAAAGATGGCTGGTTTGGCGATACGAGCCGGATGTATTGTGTAGGTGAGCCCTCGATTCTCGCTAAGCGTCTGACAGACATCACCTACGAATGTATGTGGCTCGGAATCGCACAGGTCAAGCCTGGCAATACACTCGGTGATATCGGCAGCGTGATTCAGAAACACGCAGAATCAAATGGATTTTCCGTTGTACGCGAATATTGCGGTCATGGTATTGGACAAAAATTCCACCAGGACCCGCAGGTTTTGCACTATGGCAAAGCTGGTTCGGGGCAGGTACTCGAACCCGGACTGATTTTCACAATCGAACCCATGATCAATGCAGGGCGACGCGAAATTCGCCAACTTGCTGACGGCTGGACTGTGGTCACGCGTGACCACAGTCTTTCTGCGCAATGGGAACACTCCATACTCGTCACGGATACTGGCTACGAAGTCCTGACCGTCTCAGAAGCAATGCCCCCACCTCCTGCCTTTATCACCGCCTGAAATGACACCTGCCGATCTGATTCAGTTGCGCGAAGAATCGCAGGCCTTGCGGCGCATTGCGATTGAAAGCTATCGCAAGAACCTGCGGGCAGATACGCTGCTTGCTGCGCTGAGACGTTGCGCAGACCTCACCTTACGTCGGCTGCTGACACTGTGCCCCTTACCAAAAGGCGCGGCACTAGCCGCTGTCGGAGGATACGGCCGTGGTGAGCTATATCCCTTTTCTGATGTGGACCTGCTGATTCTTTTACCCCAGGACCCCACGCCCGACGAAGAAACAGCACTCGGTGCGCTGGTTGCAGCCATGTGGGACGTTGGTCTGGAGCCTGGCTACAGCATTCGAACGATTGATCAATGTATCAAAGAGGCTGCGGCAGATATCACTGTCGAGACCTCCATGCTCGAGACCCGCTGGATTGCGGGGAGTCGTGCCCTGACACAAACGTTCATCACGACGATGAAGTCCCACCTGGATCCTTATTCGTTCTTTCAGGCTAAACGCGCTGAAATGCAACAGCGTCACGCGCGCTACCAGGACACGCCCTACTCGCTCGAACCCAATTGCAAAGAGTCTCCAGGAGGACTCAGAGACCTGCAAGTGATCATGTGGATGGCGCGTGCGGCAGGTTTTGGCGCGAGCTGGCAACAGATCGCACGTGCGGGTCTACTGACAGAGACTGAGGCGCGCGATCTCAAGCGTGCGGAACAAGCGTTCAAGCGACTGCGAATAGAATTGCATTTGCTCGTGAACCGTCGCGAAGACCGTTTACTGTTTGATTTGCAGCATGGAATGGCCCAGGTGTATGGCCTGACCGACACCACCAATCGCCGTGCAAGCGAAATACTGATGCAGCGTTATTACTGGGCCGCGCGCCTGGTGACTCAGCTCAATACCCTGCTGGTGCAGAATATCGAAGAGCGTCTGTTGCCTTTTAACGAAGCCGATCAGCAAATCATTGATGAAAACTATATCGTTCGGCATCATCGCCTAGACATCACCCGGGACGATCTGTTCGAAAAAGATCCGGGGCAGCTACTGAATGTCTTTCTGGTCATGCAGCAGCATCAGGAGCTTACAGAACTCTCGGGGCGTGCCATGCGTGCGATCTGGCACTCAAGACACCTCATTAATACAGAATTCAGAGGGCTTGCGGAAAACAAACTGAAATTCCTGGCTATTTTGCAGCAACCACAGGGAATTGTGCACGCCCTGCGCAGAATGACCATGCTGAATATTTTGCCGCGGTATCTGCCGGCTTTTCGCAAGGTTGTCGGGCAGATGCAGCATGATCTATTCCATGTCTATACCGTTGATCAGCATACGCTTGCAGTGGTGCGTAATCTGCGCCGGTTCACCATGCCTGAGCATGCGCAGGAATACCCCCTCGCGACCCGTCTGATTGCCGCACTGGATCGACATTGGCTACTGTATGTCGCAGCCCTCTTTCATGACATTGCAAAAGGTCGTGGCGGAGATCACTCGTCTCTGGGCGCCGAGGATGTCAAACGCTTTGCACGCAGCCATTTCTTATCCCCCGAAGATACGGACTTTGTCGTATTCCTTGTGGCTAACCACCTAGCAATGTCTCAGGTTGCCCAAAAGAAAGACTTGTCTGATCCTCAAGTGATTCAGGCTTTTGCGACGCTCGTGGGTAACACCCGCAACTTGTCAGGGTTGTACCTGCTCACCGTAGCAGACATTCGCGGCACCAGTCCTAAAGTATGGAATGCCTGGAAGGGGAAACTACTAGAAAACCTTTTCAATCTGACCAGCATGGCGCTTGGCGGCGCACTTGATGACACGAATACAATTTTGCGACAGCGCATGGAACAAGCCGCAGGCCTGACGCGCCTGGCTGGTTTACGCGATGACACACGTGAAGCCTTCTGGAAGCAGCTCGATGTTGCTTATTTCCTGCGCCATGAAGCCTCAGAAATTGCCTGGCATACACGCCATCTTTACTACCAGACTGCGCCCGAGCACGCGATTGTTAAAGCCCGTCCAACCGACGAAGGCGCCGGGCTCGAAGTCATGGTCTACACAAAAGATGTGGCAGATTTATTTGCAAGGATTTGCACATTCTTTGGTGCGCATGGCTTCAGCATTCAGGATGCCAAAATTCACACCACACGTACTGGTTTTGCACTTGATAGTTTCATTGTGTTGCCAATTGACATGTCAAACGACTTGCGTACGCAGGCCACGCTGATTGAACACGACCTCGCTCAACACCTTGAGTGTGGACAAGACCAGAAAAGCATCGCCCCGACTGGTTACATTGCGACCCGTCCTTCGCGACTATCCAAGGCATTCCCTGTGCCTCCCGTCGTGGAACTCCATCCTGACGAAGGTAGCCAGAACTGGCGCCTTGATCTGGTTGCCACAGATCGGCCAGGTTTACTTGGCGATGTTGCGCAGGTATTTGTGACGTTTGGTATTGATCTGCAAACCGCAAAAGTCATGACGCTAGGCGATCGCGTCGAAGACGTTTTTGTTATTTGCGGTGAGACACTGACGCAACCAAGGACACAGCGACAATTCGAACGCGCGGTGCTTGATGCCATTACACAGGAGCATAAGCATGCAACGTGAAAAACTCATGCTTTATGTCATTGGTTCGCTCAGTTTGCTCGCGGTCATCATCGCTTTGATTTCACAATATCAATACGATATGGCACCCTGCGCGTGGTGCGTATTTCAGCGCCTCATCTACCTGACAATCTCCGTGGTTTGCCTAGCACTCGCCTTCACGTCACCCAACAGACTGAAATTGTCTGTGAGCTATGCGCTTGTACTGTCGCTATCTCTTGGAGGGGTTTGTTCAGCTTGGTACCAGGCTCAGGTTGCATCGAATAGTTTTTCCTGCGTGCAGACCTTTGCAGATCAAGTCATGACCAAGACAGGCCTGGATGCGGGAATGCCCTGGCTGTTTGGCATTTATGCAAGCTGTATGGATGCCCGTATAAAAGTATTTGGCCTCGAATATGCCTACTGGAGTCTGATCCTGTTTGCATTGATTGCCTTGGTCTGCACAGTCTGCCTGGCTAGACTCACAAGATCAAAGTAAGTTGTTTTTCGAAGGAGCACGTCTGGTGACCCTTCGGTCAGAGCTGGATGATCTTGATGCATAAATCAATAATCATGCATAGCTCAACGATCATGAAAGTATCAATGATCATGCAACGACTCTGATAGATCTAGACAGAGCCGTTGCACCAACAAATAGAAACTACCGTTGTCAAAAAATCAATTATCCTCAGCTGCAAAGCCCATATTAAATAGCAGACCATTTGCACCATCCTGGGTATTTTTACGAGTGCGACCCAGGTTTTCAAGATAAGCCGGCGTAATGTCTCCGGTCACATATTCTCCTGTAAAACAGGACGTGTCAAAGTTCTTGAGTGCAGGATTCAGATCAGAGACAGAGCGTGTCATGGCATCGATATCCTGATAAATCAGGGCATCCGCACCAATAATCTGAGCAATTTCTTCTTCATTGCGACCCGTAGCGATCAGCTCTGACTGAGTAGGCATATCGATGCCATAGA
>CANBUF010000102.1 GCA_947372575.1 Alcaligenaceae bacterium
CCATCGGTACTGGAATTGGCACATTGATGCCCACCATGCCGACCTGGATGCGACGTCCAAACTCACGTGCGACGTTGCCATCACGGGTGTAGCAAGAAACGCCATTACCGAACTCATGCGCATTGACAAGCTCAATCGCCTGAGCAAAATCCTTGACGCGCACGCAAGACAGAACGGGGCCAAAGATTTCTTCTTTGTAGATGCGCATGTCTGGTGTGACATGGTCAAACAACGTGCCGCCGGTAAAGAAACCTTGCTCATGACCTGCAACTTTGTGACCGCGCCCATCAACTACCAGCGCAGCACCTTCCTGGACACCTGTTTCGATATAGCCTTCAATTCGCTCAAGTGCCTGGCGCGTTACGATCGGACCCATTTCCGCATCGAGTTCGAGGCCATTCTTAATCTTGAGGGTTTTAGCGCGCTCTGCCAGCAACGGCACAATTTTGTCAGCTACATCGCCGACCAAAACTGCAACAGAGATCGCCATGCAGCGCTCGCCAGCAGAGCCATAGGCCGCACCAATCAAACCGTCGACAGCCTGGTCAATGTCCGCATCAGGCATCACGACCATGTGGTTTTTAGCACCACCAAGTGCCTGCACGCGTTTGCCGAGCTCGGCACCGCGGTGATAAATGTATTGCGCGATCGGTGTCGAGCCAACAAAGCTGATAGCTTTAACGTCAGGATGTTCGAGCAGCCCGTCAACGGCGACCTTGTCGCCTTGCACCACGTTAAACACGCCGTCTGGCAGGCCTGCCTGTTTGAACAGCTCGGCCATGTAAATGGCGGCCGATGGATCACGCTCGCTGGGCTTGAGAATAAAGGTGTTGCCTGCGGCGATCGCCACCGGGAACATCCAGCAAGGCACCATGCAAGGGAAATTAAAAGGCGTAATGCCTGCTACAACACCCAAGGGCTGGCGCAGCGTCCAGTTGTCAATCCCGGTCGAGACCTGGTCCGTGAAGTCACCCTTCAGGAGCTGAGGGATGCCGCAGGCGAATTCGACGATGTCGATGCCGCGCATGACTTCACCTTGAGCATCGGTGAACACTTTGCCGTGTTCCTGGGTAATAATCGATGCGAGCTCATTCTTGTGCGTATTGAGCAAAGCCAGAAAATTATTCATGATGCGCGCACGGCGAATCGGTGGCGTGTCCGCCCAGGCAGGAAATGCCGCTTTTGCACTGGCGACCGCTTTGTTGACGGTTTCGAGGCTGGCGAGTTCGACTTTGCGAGTGACTTGGCCTGTGGCAGGATTAAATACGTCCTGCGCGCGCGCGCCAGGATGTGTCACTGACTGACCGTTAATCCATTGAGAAACCAAACTGGACATGACTGGCATCGGGGGCTGATTGGACATGTGCATTCCTTTTCTGAGAGCGACAATTGTAAGATGGATACGGAATTAGTTGCATTTTGCGAAGTTGGGTAAAATTTTGGGCAGTATCTTTCTTTTGAATCCATTGGAGTAACTACTTAATCATGACTCAGCCCCTGACTGGCAACGTCGCGCTCGTGACGGGTGCTGCACGTGGAATTGGCCGTGCCTGCGCTCTTAAATTAGCCTCGGCTGGCTGTGACATCATCGCCAATTACTACAACAGCTCAGACGAAGCTGAAGCCGTCTGCGCCGAAGTGCGTGCCCTGGGACGTCGTGCGATTGCCGTACAGGCAAGCGTTGGCGTACCCGACAGCGTGACTGAAATGTTCGAAATAATCGAAAAAGAGTTCGGTCGTCTCGATATCGTCATCAGCAACGCGGCCTCGGGCGTGCTCAAGCCCGCAATGGAGATGACACTTAAGCATTTCCGCTGGTGCATGGAGACCAATGCGTTTGCCGTGAATTTGCTCGCGCAACATGCTGCGCCGCTGATGAAAAATGGTGGTCGGATTGTGGCGATGTCTAGCCTGGGTGCTCAACGTGCCATGCCCCATTATGGTTTTATCGGTGCCTCGAAAGCCGCTCTTGAATCTCTGGTGCGCTCACTGGCACAGGAGCTCGGCCCGCGCGGCATTCGCGTCAATACCGTTTCGGCTGGTGTGGTCGATACCGATGCCTTGAGCCATTTTCCCAATCGCGATCAGGTGCTGGCTGAGTTCGCAGCGCGTACCCCAATTGGTCCGAGCCTGTTGCCTGCTAACGTAGCCGATGCAGTCTATTTGCTTTGTCTGCCCGAGGCGGCCTGGGTGAACGGTCATACCCTGGTTGTAGACGGCGGTTTTGCGATTTCGGGCTGAAGAATATGACTTTTGAATCAGGTTTAGCAGGAAAAGTCGCCATCGTGACTGGTGGTTCACGCGGCATTGGCCGCGCAATCGTGGAGTTACTGGCGAGCCAGGGCGCGATCGTTAATTTCTTTTATCGCGGTAATGCTGCGGCAGCTAACGAAGTTGTAGCTGCTGTGCAGGCTGCGGGCGGGCAGGTCACGGCGATTCAGGTCGATGTGGCCGACTCGGCCGCCTGTATCGCTGCAGTCGAGGAGATTGCTGATCGTTGCGAACGTATTGATATTCTGGTGAATAACGCCGGGATCGTGCGCGATAACCTCATGGCAGCGATGGAAGACGACGAGATCACTTCGGTGCTGAACACCAACGTAGGCGGTGTATTTAACGTCACGCGCCCAGTCATTCCATTCATGATGTCTCAACGGGCAGGCCGGATCGTGAATCTTTCGTCGGTTGCAGGCACAAAAGCGGGACGGGGTCAGTCCAATTATGCTGCCAGCAAAGGTGCTGTCGATGCGCTGACACGCGCAATGGCTGTCGAGCTGGCACCCCGCAAGATTCAGGTCAATGCCGTCGCCCCCGGTGTGATTGAAACCGAAATGTCCCAACAAGTCAGGGACTTAGCTGACGATGAGGTTAAATCCCGTATTTTGCTTAAGCGTTATGGACAGGCTAAAGAGGTCGCCAATGCGGTCGGATTTCTGGTCTCAAACATGGCCGACTACATCACGGGGCAGGTCCTCTATGTGGATGGCGGCTTCAAAATGGACTGATAGCAGTGGTTTTGCTCTCATTTGGGTTAAAATAAGGCGCTTTTTTATCCATTTAGCATGTCAAAAATTGAGTATGCAGCACTTTGTGCATGCAACACATATCTAGCGTGCACCACGTTCCGGAGTTCATCATGGCCGAAGTAGTCATCACTAAAGAAGAAATCATGGCGGTTTTCCCAACCGTCCAGAAAACGATGGCCGATGCGCTCGGTTGTGATGTGGATGACATCAAGCTTGACGTTTCCCTGATCGAAGGGCTCGACGCCGAGTCAATTGACTTCCTCGACATGGTGTTCCGTCTCGAACGCGCCTTTAAGATCAAAGTGCCGCGTGGCAAGATTATCGAAGATGTCCGCGGTGACATGCCTGTCGAAGAATTCGAACAAGGTGGAATCGTGACCGAAAAAGGTATCGCCCGTCTGCGCGAGTACCTCTCCGAGATCGATGCCTCACGCTTTAAAGTTCCTATGCGTGTGGATCACATTGCACGTCTCTATACTCCCGAAACCTTCTGCAAGCTCGTGATTCGTGCTCAGCGCGCGACACCTGCTGCTGGTTGATGGCTGAGCACCAAGCGGGGACTCCTCAGTCCTTGCCAGCAGGTCGGTTTGCTGCGTTTTCGTTTGTCGATCAGATTACACAGATTGATGGCATCAAACGCGTCACTGGCCGCTATACCATTCCCTCTGGCGCTTCGTATTTTCCGGTCAGCCTGGTGGCAGAGGCTATTGGTCAGCTCGCGGCCTGGGTTGCCATGTCGACAGTTGGTTTCAGTCATCGTCCGGTAGCAGCCCTGGCGGGTGATACGCGCATATTTGCGCAGCCCCAACCGGGCGACACTCTCGAACTGATTGTTGATATCGAGTCCTGTGATGCAGAGGCGATTGCCTATCGTGGTCGTGCCATGGTAGGTGACACCCTTGTGCTTGAGTTGATGGACACCCTGGGTTCCATGCTCGATATTGCCGAGTTTGACGATCCTGCTGCCTTAGCAGCCGATTTCAAATTATTGACGCAGGCAGGCCGTGCGCCGGGTGCTTTTACAGGCGTGCCGCATCCAGCCCTGACGGATCAGAGTCATGAGGCCGGACAAAAACTCCTTGCGCTTTTGGCAGTACCTGCCGAAGCACCATTTTTTCTCGATCATTTCCCAAGACGACCAGTCTTTCCCGCAACGTTGATGCTGGATGCGCAATTGCAACTGGCACGTCGTATCGCAGCCGAGTCAGCCGGTGAGACTGTGTACGTGACACGTATTACCAACGTCAAGGTTCGCGCCTTTACGCTGCCGGGTGCCACGCTCACCTTGTCTGCAGAATCTGCTGCACCTGGCGGGGATGATCCCGAACCCATCATGATCAAGGTCGCAGCGCTTGCCGATGGCCGCACGATCGCTGGCGCGAAGATGTTTTTTGCGACAGATTCTGGAGAACACGCATGACACCAAAACGTCGCGTCGCGATCACAGGCATTGGCCTGGTGACCCCTGCAGGTTTGGACGCAGCATCGACCTGGGCACGCATTAAGTCAGCCAAAAGCTGTGCAGGTCCGATTACGATTTTTGATGCCTCGGGTTTTTCAACACGGATCGCCGCCGAGGTAAAAGGTTTTGACAGCCTGCCTCCGATCGATGATCGCAAGCTCCTAAAATATGCGAGCCGTGCGCATCGCTTTGCACTGGCAGCTGCAGACCAGGCGATTGCCGATGCAGGGATTCGGCCCACGCTCCAGGATGCGACCCGCTGGGGTTGCGTGGTGGGGGCGGGCATGATGACCGTCGCGCATGACGAAATCGCAGCTATACAGCGTTCGGCTGCGCCTGAAGGCGATCTGATTGAAGATAATATTCTCACCGAACCCGTTGCCAATGATGTGATGGCATTTAGCCGCAGCTTATCAACGGCAGGTGTCTCGCTGTTGCTGCGTCGCTATGGTATTCGTGGCTATGCCTCGACGGTGCATACTGCCTGCGCATCCGGTGGCCAAGCCGTAGGTACAGCGATGCGACTGATTCGTCGCGGACTGGCTGATCGCGTGTTGACCGGCGGTTTTGATTCGATGATTTCACCTGTTGGTTTGTCCGGATTTTGTTTGTTGTCAGCCGTGTCCTCCGACAACGACAATCCTGAGCGAGCCAGCCGTCCATTTGATCTGACGCGCAATGGATTTGTGTTGGGCGAGGGTGCTGGGTTTCTCGTTCTCGAAGAATGGGAAAGCGCAGTCCGGCGCGGGGCGACGATTTATGCCGAGCTCGCAGGCGATGGCAATTCCCTGTCCTCGTATCGGATTACCGACTCGCACCCATCCGGGGATGGTCCTATCCAGGCGATGCGACGTGCCATGTCCGACGCTGGTGCGCAAATTGCTGATATTGATTATCTGAATGCTCATGGCACCTCTACGCCCATGAACGATCGCAGCGAGTGCGCAGCGGTCAATGCCGTATTTGGTGAGCGTGCCAAAGAAGTCGGTGTCAGTTCAACCAAGAGTGTGATGGGTCATCTGATTGCAGCAGCAGGTGCGGTTGAGGCAGGAATTTGTGCCATGGCGATTCGCGATGGATTGATGCCTCCCAATGCCAACCTGCAGCAGCTCGACCCGGATTGTGATGTGAATATTGTGCGCGATGTTCCGCGCGAACAACGGATCGGCATGGCGTTATCGAATTCACTGGGTTTCGGTGGCAGCAACAGTTGTCTGGCCTTTCGCCATCCAGAAGAAACCGCGGCGCTTATCGCCGCAGGACGGTGATTGCCATGAAGCGTATCGTAATTACAGGTAGTGGCGCCATTTGTGGCGCCGGTCAGGACCCCGCTAGCATTGTGGCCACACTGGTGGCGGGTCAAAGTGCTGTGGGTCCGATTAGCAGTTGGGATGCCCAGGCCTGGCCATGCAAGGTTGCTGCCGAAGTCCAGGATTACAACGGTGCAAAATTACTCGGTGATCGCAAGCTGCTTAAGCTTGTCCGTCGTTCGGACGTATTTGGTATCTATGCAGGCGGGCAGGCGATTGAGCAGGCTGGCTTGCCAGCCGCGCGCGAAGCGCTTGACGAAGCTGCAGCCGCAGAGTTTGCTGACCAGACAGGTTGCTATGTGGGCTCGGGCGGTGGAGCCTTTGAAGTCAACTACGACTTTTTTCCCTTGATGTCAGAGTCCAAAGGCAGCCTCGAACAGTTCGGTCGTGAATTACCAAACATGGTTAACCCGATGTGGTTGCTGCGTTCGCTCCCGAATAATGTGCTGTGCCATGTGAGTATTCGTCATCAACTCAAGGGCCCTAACGGCTGCATTACCAATCACACCACAAGCGGTATTTTGTCCGTCATTGAAAGTGCATGGGCGTTGCGTGAAGGCGATGCGGAGCGCGTTGTTGCCATTAGCCACGATGCGCCGATTGAGCCGCAGACCTTGCAATACCTCAATTGCGTTGGACTGGTTAGCAAGGGCGCCCTTCGTCCATTTGATACACAGCATGACGGTTGCGTGCTGGGTGAGGGCGCTGCAGCCTTTGTTCTTGAGACTGAGGCCTCTGCCGATGCACGGGGCGCGACCATACTTGCTGAATACCTCGGTGGAGGAGATGCCTCCGAAGGCGAGGGCATCTTTACAATTCGCGATGATGGCGATGGTTTGTCGCGCGCGATCGAAGCCGCATTGCTCGACGCCGGCTTGAGCGCAGCAGACGTCGGAATGGTGGTGGCGCATGGCAATGGTACTGAGCAGTCAGATGCCTCCGAGGCCGCTGCGCTGGTTCGTGTCTTTGGTGCGGATATGCCGCCAGTCACGGCTTTTAAGTGGTCCTACGGGCACTCGTTTGCTTCTTCGGGATTGCTCGA
>CANBUF010000103.1 GCA_947372575.1 Alcaligenaceae bacterium
AATCCAGCCCCGACGGCTACACGCTGTCCTTTGGCAATATGGGCTCCATGGCTATTGCCGCGCCGCTATACCCAAACATCAAATTTGACCCGGTCAAAGACTTCGCCCCCATCGGTGTCGTTGCCGATGTCCCGATGGTGCTGTCGGTCAGCAAGAAAAGTGGTTTTAAAACGCTTGCTGACTTCGTGACAAAACTTAAACAAGACGGCGCAGGCATTAACTTTGGTAACGCAGGTCCTGGTTCGACCGGACACATTGCGGCCGCCATGTTTCTCTACGTTACCCAAACCCAGGCCACACTGATTTCCTATCGCGGTGCGGGGCCTGCAATTGCCGACCTGATGGCTGGCACAGTGGATGCGGTGATTGATCAGACGGTCACCATGATTCCGATTCATCAGGGCGATCGTGTCAGGGCATTGGCTGTCACAGGCAAGCAACGCATTGCCAGCATTCCAGATGTCCCGACCTTTGCCCAAGCCGGTGTTCCCGCCTTTGATCTGAGCGTCTGGAATGCGATCGCAGCTCCTGCAGGCACACCACCCGCAGTTGTGGACCGCCTAGCCAAGGCACTCTCCAATGCACTCAAAGACCCTGAAGTGGTGAACCGATTGGGGCAGATGGCTGCTGTCATTCCACCTGAGGCTGAACAGGGACCCCAAGCCTTTGGGGCACTGATCGCCAAGGACGTGCCACGCTTTACCCAGTTGATCCAGGCAGCAAAGATTTCAGCGGGAGAATAACGGCGTACGGAAAATCAGGGTCGGCGTGGATAGCCTTCGGCAAGAATGCGTGTCCACACGGCCTTTTTTTCGCCCTCATCCATGAAGACCCAGTTTGAGACTTCCATGACCGTGCGCCCGCAACCACGACAAATATCGTCAAACAGTGTCGAGCATACCGCCACGCAAGGCGAGTCGGCTCCCTCAGGGATCTGGATGGAATTTGGTACAGCATTCGATGCATTCATAGCACCAGAATAGCATCGTGTTACAAAAAAATAGCCCCTACACACAATGTGTAAGGGGCTATTGACTCAAGCAGCTTAAGACTGCCGCCTTAAATCCTTAGACTGACTTTTTCAGTGCAGCCGCTTTATCCGTGGCTTCCCAGGTGAACTCGGGCTCTGAACGGCCAAAGTGACCATAGGCTGCTGTCTTGGTGTAAATCGGACGCAACAGATCCAGCATGTTGACGATGCCCTTTGGACGCAAGTCAAAGTGCTCACGCACCACCAGCGACAGTTTTTCGTCAGGGACTACGCCTGTACCAAAAGTATTGACCGTAATGTTGATAGGCTCAGCGACACCAATGGCGTAGCTCACCTGCACTTCGCAATGTGACGCCAGGCCAGCTGCGACGATGTTTTTAGCAACGTAACGTGCGGCATAAGCAGCCGAGCGATCGACTTTGCTGGGGTCTTTACCTGAAAAAGCACCACCACCGTGACGGCAAGCACCACCGTAGGTGTCAACAATAATCTTGCGACCGGTCAGGCCACAATCGCCCTGGGGGCCCCCAATCACAAAGCGACCTGTCGGATTGATCAGGAACTTGGTCTGGGGTGTTAACAGGCCAGCAGGAAAGCTTGGGCGAATGATGTCTTCGATGACGGCTTCGCGAATGGTTTCCTGTGAGGTTTCGGGCGCATGCTGTGTAGAGAGCACGACCGTGTCGACTGCGACAGGCTTGCCGTCAACGTAGCGGAAGGTGACTTGTGATTTAGCATCCGGACGCAGCCAGGGCAGACGGCCGTCTTTACGCAACTCACTCTGACGCTGCACCAGACGGTGTGCGTACCAGATTGGAGCAGGCATCAGGTCAGGCGTTTCGTTACATGCATAACCAAACATCAAACCCTGGTCACCAGCGCCCTGGTTCAGGTAGTCTTCTGACGAACGATCCACACCCTGAGCAATATCAGGAGATTGCTTGTCATAGGCAACCAGGACTGCGCAACCTTTGTAATCAATACCGTATTCGGTGTTGTCGTAGCCAATGCGCTTGATGGTGTCACGTGCGACCTGGATGTAGTCCACGTTCGCCGTTGTGGTGATCTCACCCGCAAGCACAACCAGACCTGTGTTGCACAGCGTTTCGGCGGCAACACGTGAATGGGGGTCTTGGGTAAAGATCGCATCGAGAATGGAATCCGAAATCTGGTCGGCGACCTTGTCCGGATGGCCTTCTGAAACAGATTCAGAAGTAAAGAGGTAATCTGACTTAATCATGCTCACGTCCTATTCTGGCAAAAGCCAAAGGTGGTTTAAGGAGGTGCGTTGCACCCCGTACCTTCACCTGTAATAGACGCTGGAATGGGCGCGACGCTTTAGCGGAATTGTTTTTTTGTCGGCCGGGAATTTCATCCCTGGCCCAACTCAGTCGCCCCGCAAGTTGTCGGTTAACTCAGCGACTAAATTACATTTTAAGCGAAAATAGTCAATTCTTGTCAATTCCCCCCATTTTGTAAGCATATTGATGCCGCGCTCATCTCACGCCCCTTCCGCCCAAAATGCCGCCGACCCTTCGGCCACCTGGGAGCAGAGCATTGAGCAGTTGCGACGCAAATCCCTAAAAATGCGCCTGCTCATCGGACTATTCCGTTTGCTAGCAGGTCTCTCACACAGCAACAGAATGCGGCTTGGGGCATTACTCACCAGGCTGTCGCCCTGGATACTTCCCAAACGCATCCGGATTGTCGAGCGCAACCTCGCGCTCTGCTTTGCAGATGCAACACCTGCCGAGCGTACGAAACTACTACGCGACCACTTGCGCGCACTCACACAAAGCTTTGTCGATCGCAGTGTGTTCTGGTTTGGCACCCCTGAGGCCATTCGCGCCATGATCACCGTCAATGGCCATACGCAAGTCCCAGACCTGATTGCCAGGCATGGCTCGGTCATGTTGCTCGCCCCCCACTTTGTCGGACTCGATGCCGCAGCGACCCGGCTCACCATGCAAGGTCCCGAAGGCGCCACCATGTACACCCCCCAGAACGACCCCGACATGGACACCCTCGTGCGCGTCAGTCGCGCCCGGTTTAACACCGTGCATCTTGTCAGCAGGCGTGACGGGATCCGTCCACTTATACGTTTTATTGATCAGCATTTGCCCATTTACTATCTGCCAGATATGGACTTTGGTCGCAGAGGCGCGGCTTTCGTTCCGTTTTTTGGAATCGACGCCGCCACGCAGACTGCCACCGCGCAAATCGCGCGCAAATGGCACCTGCCCGTCTTGCCTGTCACCTGTTTCTGGGATCCCGCGAGCGGGCATTACCGCGTTGAGGTGCTCCCTCCTCTCGAGGATTTCCCTGGCACAGACTCCCTTGAGGACGCTACTGCACGCTTGAATACACATCTTGAATCCTGGGTGCGCCAGTGCCCAAGCCAGTATTACTGGGTGCATCGTCGTTTTAAAACACGTCCTACAGGCCAGCCCAAGCTTTATTGAGCATTTGAGTGGGGTTTTACGGTCATATCCCTGCAAATTAGCGATAATGTCGGGATGAACTGGAATTTCACAAAAATGCATGGGGCAGGCAACGATTTTGTTGTGCTGGATGGCGTGCGTCAGCCCATCGATATGACCCCCGCACGTGCGCGCGCACTTGCCCACCGACAATTTGGCATTGGTTGCGACCAGATTTTGCTGGTTGACACCCCGCTCCACCCTGAAGCCGACTTTCGCTATCGCATATTCAATGCGGATGGCAGCGAGGTCGAACACTGTGGCAATGGCGCACGCTGCTTTGTCCGCTTTGTTCACGAACAAAAACTCTCTTCGCGCAATCCGTTACGCGCGGAGATCTCCACGGGCCTGATCACACTCGAATCACTGCCGAATGGGGATGTGACCGTTGAGATGGGCCAAACCCGCTTTACACCCGCTGACCTGCCCTTCGATGTGAACGGGCTGGCAACACGTACAGAGGGTAAGGACACTCTCTATGGGTTGCCAATCGGCTCCGAGACCATCTGGTTATCCGCCGTGGCAATCTCCAATCCCCATGCGGTTCAGATTGTCGAAGACGTCGACCTGGCCCCGGTTGCAACAATAGGACCGGTAATCGAATCGCACCCGCGCTTTGCGCGTCGCGTCAACGCTGGTTTTTTACAAATTGTGGATCGCCATACTGCCCATCTGCGCGTCTATGAGCGCGGCGCAGGCGAGACACTCGCATGCGGTACAGGCGCCTGTGCAGCTGTCGCGGCAGGTATCCGGCGCGGCGTTCTGGAGTCCCCCGTGCGTGTGCGCACCCGCGGTGGCTGGCTGAGCATTGCCTGGGATGGTCAGTCGCTGCGCATGACAGGCCCCGCCACGACCGTATTCAGCGGCACCGTCGACATCGACCGGCTGGTCGAATCGATTCCGACCTAATTTATTTTTAAAGCGTACCGAGACATGAGCGATTCAATGACCGCACAACACGTGGCAAAATTCCTGCAGGAAAATCCTGGGTTTTTTGTAGAACACGCCGATCTGTTCTCCACACTCGAAGTCCCCCACCCCAATCAGACGCGCGCGATCTCCCTTGGTGAGCGTCAGATTCTGACCCTGCGCGACCGTCTGCGTGATTTTGAATTCCGCCTGGCCGACCTGGTGCGCAATGCTGCGTTTAACGCCTCCACCACGGACCACCTGAATCAGTGGTGCATGCGCATGCTAGCCGAGACCTCACCGGTTCGCCTGCCAGGCGAAGTGGCGCTTGGGCTGGCCGAACAATTCAATCTCCAAGAGGTGGCCCTGCGCGTATGGGGACTGGATCTGCCCGAAGAAGGCGTGGGCGCACCGGTCGCACCAGAAGTACACACCTACGCCAACAGCCTGAGCACACCTTATTGTGGATGCGACACTACGCTCACCCCTGCAGGCTGGCTAAACGCCACACCAGGATCATTTGCCATCATCGCGTTGCGCGCCAGCGCACACGAACCCGCCTTCGGTTTGCTGGTACTGGGTTCTGATGATGCCGAACGATTCACCCCTGAACTCGGCACAACATTCCTCGAAACCGTCAGCAGACTGGCGAGCGCGGCACTCTTGCGCCTCAAACCACCCGCCATTTTGACAAGCGCCTGAATCAATAGGAGGGTGCCCTGAACACACAATCTGCGCACCCCGCTCCGCCTGGCGCAGTGTCGGCTGGCGTTTCGCCACTTGATGAGGCGGCCGTGACACAGTCTGCTCAGCCAACTGGCCTGCCCCCTGCGGTCAGCCAGTGGCTGACCCACCTGGAACAAAACCGTCGATATTCAACGCATACACTCTCTGCATATCGTCGGGACCTGCAGCAGCTCCTTCTGATTGCCGATGGCAAGCCCCTTGAACAACTGGTCAATGGCAATATCCGTCACTTTCTGGCGCGCCTGCATGCGCAGGGACACGGGCCTCGGAGCCTCGCGCGGATGCTTGCCGCCTGGCGTGGCTTTTTTAAATGGTGGGCACCGCAATCCGGCATGCCAAACAATCCCGCAGCAGACGTGCGTGCACCTAAAGCACCACGCGCACTCCCCAAAGCACTCTCGGTCGATCAGACCCAGGCCTTACTCGATGCACCAGTGCTGGTCGCGCAGCAAGACCCGATTTCACTACGTGACCGCGCCATCTTTGAGTTGTTTTACTCAAGCGGCCTGCGCCTGGGTGAGCTGGTCAGCCTTGATCTGATGTACATCCAGACTAAAGACTACACCTCGACGAGCTGGATCAATCTGCCAGATCACGAGGTTCATGTGCTGGGTAAAGGCGGCAAACGACGCACGGTGCCAATCGGTGCGCAGGCCTTGGCGGCCCTAAAGAATTGGCAAGAAGTTCGCCCGCAACTGGCTCGCCCTCAAGTCACAGGCGATGCTGCTGCGGCGCTTTTTCTGGGTGCCCGCGGACACCGGATCAGCCCGCGCGTCATCCAGGCACAGCTCACAAAACTCGCCATTCTCGCAGGCCTGCCCACGCACGTACATCCTCATGTGCTGCGCCATAGCTTTGCCAGCCACGTCCTCCAATCTGCCCAGGATTTACGCGCCGTACAAGAAATGCTGGGTCATGCCAACATCTCCACGACCCAGCTCTATACCAGACTGGATTTCCAGCATCTCGCAAAAGCGTATGATTCCGCGCATCCCCGCGCTGGCCGGAAAACTTGACGATTGTTTCGCGAATCTTACAAATTCGTTACAAAACAAGCAGTTAAAGTCAATAATCTGATAAAAATGATTGAATTTTCCTCTTGAAATCCAGCCGATTGCCCCAATTTAGTTAAATTAGTATCTATGTGGCCCCGTACTCAGGCAAACACCTAATTAAATTGTTTGCCGCCTGACGTGGGCTGTGCTGTAATCCGGCGTTCGCCTTGTTGCGAATGTGTGATCCCGGTGCGATGCACCCTTACCTGTTTCAGAAGTTGGTTGGCTCATGAATTCCCCTCGCAATCCGGACGAAATGGTCCCCGTCACAATCCTCACCGGCTTTCTCGGTGCTGGCAAAACCACGTTGCTCAAACGCATCCTGACCGAATATCACGGCAAGCGTATTGCCGTGATTGAAAATGAATTCGGGCCTGAGAGCATTGATAACGACTTGCTGGTCACCGACCAGGAAGAAGAAATCATTGAGCTGTCCAACGGCTGCGTCTGCTGCACGGTGCGGGGCGACCTGATGCGCACACTCAATGACCTGCGCGTGCGTCGCCAGGCAGGCGAGCTGAATTTTGAGCGCGTCATCATTGAGACCACCGGCATGGCCAATCCAGGTCCGGTGTGCCAGACGTTCTTTATGGACGATGATATTGCGGACTACTACCGCCTGGATGCGGTCGTCACCAT
>CANBUF010000104.1 GCA_947372575.1 Alcaligenaceae bacterium
GTCGTAAAGTGACCTGCCCATTGCATGGCTGGAATATTGGCCTCGAAGACGGCAAGGTCATCGCGCCTGACGTCGGTTCGTGCAGCAAGTTTGAAGTGAAAGTTGAAAACGGTCAGGTGTTCCTGTCCGTCTGATTCAGAATCAAATGCTTTATTCGATATACGCATGTCAGAAATACTGCTGTGGCATGTCAGAGCCACCGCTATGCGCACTTAAGAAGCCAGTTCATCTCATAATTATTTAATGTAATAAGGAACCAATCATGTCCTATCTTTTACCTTCAGAGTTTGTCACCAAAATGGTGGATGCTGGTGAATCCAAAATTTTCATGGCAACCCGCGATACCTTGATCCGTGCTTTCATGGCTGGTGCCATCCTGGCATTGGCTGCAGTATTTGCGGTGAGCGCAACAGTACAGACAGGTTCACCTCTGATTGGTGCCATACTATTTCCAGTTGGGTTCTGCATGTTGTATCTGTTGGGATTTGATCTTTTGACGGGTGTATTTGTTTTAACCCCCCTGGCATTAATCGACAAGCGTCCTGGCGTCACGCTCAAAGGCGTTTTAAGAAACTGGGGCTTGGTATTCGTTGGGAACTTTCTAGGCGCTTTGACCGTTGCATGCATGATGGCGTTCATTTTTACCTATGGCTTTTCAATTGCTCCAAATGATGTGGGTGCGAAAATTGGTAGCATTGGTGAGGCTCGCACGCTCGGTTACGCTAAGTATGGCCTGATGGGCTGGTTTACGATTTTCATTCGCGGCATGTTGTGCAACTGGATGGTCTCGACAGGCGTGGTCGGTGCGATGATTTCTACAACAGTGAGCGGTAAAGTCATTGCCATGTGGATGCCGATCATGCTGTTCTTTGCGATGACCTTTGAGCATTCAGTGGTGAATATGTTCCTGTTCCCCTCTGGTCTGATGATGGGCGGTAACTTTTCAATTCTGGATTACTTCATCTGGAACGAGATTCCTGTGGTGCTCGGTAATCTGGTGGGTGGCCTGGCCTTTACTGGATTGACGCTCTACAGCACACACATCAAAACCGGCGCCAAGCGTATGTTCAAGTAAGCTGTCTGATGGTGGTCATGCCGACCACCCAAGCTCACGACTTTCCTCAGGCCTGACGGGTCTGAGGTTTAATGCTTGAATATGACTCGAAAACTGATTATCTCCACCGGGCAATTTTCTGACAAAGGTCGCAAAGACTCTAATCAGGATTTCCATGGCCTTTGCATCCCCAAAGAACCGCAACTGAGTTCAAAAGGGATCGTCATCGCGGTGGCCGATGGTATTAGTAGCAGCGAGGTAAGTCACGTCGCCAGCGAAGCAGCTGTGACTGGCTTTCTCGAAGATTATTATTCGACCTCGGAGACCTGGTCGATCAAAAAGTCTGCAGAGCGTGTGCTGGGTGCGACGAACTCCTGGCTTTTTGCGCAGACGCAGCAGAGCCAGCATCGCTACGACAAAGATCGCGGCTACGTCTGTACCTTTACCTCTGTCATTCTTAAGTCAACCACGGCTCACATTTTTCACGCAGGTGATACACGTGTCTATCGCCTGAGCGGCACTGGACTAGAACAGCTGACAGAAGACCATCGCGTATGGGTGTCTTCTGAAAAAAGTTATCTGGCACGCGCCCTCGGGATGGATAGTCGGCTCAATATTGATTACCGGACAGTCCCCATCGAAGTCGGTGATGTATTGTTGCTCGCAACCGATGGCGTGTATGAGTTTGCAGAACCCACATTCATTGTGAATGCTGTGCATAATGCAGTCGATGATCTGGATCGTGCAGCCAAAGCAATCGTTGCGCATGCCTTTGAAAAAGGCAGCCATGACAACCTGACGCTCCAAATTATCAGAATTGACGAATTGCCTGAACCAGAATCGAGCGAGATGTACCGACAGATATCTGAGCTGGCATTCCCGCCTCAAATAGAAGCCCGGATGCTTTTTGAAGGCTACCGAATTGTCCGTGAAATTCGCATTGGCAGTCGTAGCCATATTCATTTGGCGGTGGATGAGGAGACGGGCGAACAAGTTGTTCTCAAGACACCTTCCGTTGGTATGCGCGACGATCCCGCATATCTTGAGCGTTTTTTAATGGAAGAATGGATTGCCCGGCGTATTAATCATGCTCATGTGCTTAAGCCTTGCTCGGTCCTCAGAAAGCGCCATCATATTTTTGTTGCAACTGAATTTATCGAAGGGCAGACGCTGTCCCAGTGGATGGTGGATCATCCCGCCCCAGACTTGGTGACCGTACGAGGGATCATCGAGCAGATCGCAAAGGGCCTGCAGGCTTTTCATCGTCTGGAAATGCTGCATCAGGATCTTAAGCCTGACAACATCATGATCGACAAGAATGGAACAGTCAAAATTATCGATTTTGGTGCTACACGTGTAGCGGGTGTGATGGAGGTCGCCACGCCCATCGAACAAATCAATTTGCTGGGTGCTGCGCAGTATGCCGCGCCAGAGTATTTTTTGGGTGAAAGCGGCACGTATCAGTCTGATCTGTTCTCTTTGGGTGTCATCGCCTATCAGATGCTCTCAGGAAAACTCCCATACGGAATAGCCGTCACTAAAGTTCGGAGCAAAAAAGAACTAAAGAAACTGGCATACCAGCCACTGACTGAAGACAGTCGAAAGGTCCCAAAATGGGTGGATGGTGCCTTGCGCAAAGCACTGCATCCTGACAGCTCCGAACGGTATGAAGAAGTGTCAGAATTTCTCCATGACCTGGAGGTGCCTAATCAGGAGTTTCTACAACAACGTTTTAAACCACTGCTGGAGCGTAATCCGCTCGTATTCTGGCAAACACTTTCGTATGTTCTGACGCTGATTATTTTACTTTTGCTGGGACTTCGAACCTTCGGTCACGCGTGAAGCGCCTCTCAATGAGTGAACGCATTACTTAATGCCGCAACACCCACCCAGCATATCTGGCGACTGATCCTTCAATCATGCGTGAAACTCCAGTGGGAAGATCCAGAGGCTTAAGCAGCATCCTAGCCGCCATTTTGATTGGGTACTGGAGTTGAATCTGATTCCCGAGTTGTTTGCATAGGGCTTCAAACTGGACCTTGTCCTGGATGGCAGAGGGATTCCGTTTAGAAAACACATGCCAGAGCGCGCATTGCGCATCGTCTTTGCGTGCTTCAAACAATCTTCTGCGTAACGTGGCAATGACCTGAAAACGACTTGGCGCCTGTATGGCGCTGAGCTTGAGGAAGTAGTGATAAAAGTGCTTGTAGTGATTGATTTCCTCTGCCCGAATTCTCATGGCAATGCCAACTAGCACGGGCTCGCAGGCCTCGGACGCCAGCGTTTGGTAAAAAGTGGCGGTCCCTGTTTCTACGACACAGCGCGCAACCATTTCAAGTTCTCGCCTGGATTCGTATTGCTCAAAGCTGCACAGGCGTGAATAGTCATCAAAGAAAGCTTTGTATGCGGCCTCCCAGTCGAATTCGGGCCAGACAGCGTTTACATAACTGCGCAAGGATACGCCGTGACGAACCTCCTCAGCTTCCCATTTGGTTGTTAACCATTCTGTAATTTCTGGATCATCTTCAAAGAATCTTGCCAGGTTTGCGCTATACAGATCTGAGGTGATTTCGACAAAGGACGCAGCCGTGACCATATAGAACAGATCTTCACGGTCTCTGACTTTTGCCAGATCAATCTTCTCCAGAGGGATATTGTCCAGTGTCCAGTCGGGCGAGATTGATGCGCCCTTGAGGTTTCCAAAGCTTGTATTCATGATGATCGCCTGAAGTTCAACTGGGTTGAGTACATGCTGCAATCACTCACATTGCCAAGGTGCAAGCGTTCTATCCTAGAAAGTCCATTTTGCCCACAGTTACACCGTTTTGCCTGAGTAGTCCGTAGGCGGTCGCGATATGAAAATAAAAATTTGGCAAGGCCCATGTCCGCAAGAACTCGGTCGCGGTGAACTCCCGGCGCCAGTCCCCGTACTCCAGAACAACCTGTCTGGCTTCACTGCCTTCGAAGGCCTTTTGATCAATGCTGCCGATGAAATAGAGTGTGGTGTCAATGCGTGCAATCAGTTCATCAAAGGATGATTCAACGTCTGCGTGCTTAGGAATATCGACTCCCGCCAGCCGGGCGACAGCGCCTTTTGCTGAATCACAGGCAATCTGTACCTGACGTGTCATGGTGAACATGTCAGGGAATAGCCGATCAGTCAATAGTGCGGCTTCTTCAAGCTTATGCTCGGTTGTGTGTACTTTTGCTTTTTGAAGAATAACTTTCAGATTGTTCAAAAAGTGAGTGAACACGGGAACCGATTCCGCATAAAGGTGGTTTTGCATGATGTTCCTTATTGATTTAATGAATATATTTTTTGCATGCATTGAATGCATCGTTCTATACGAAAATCTTACGCCTGATAGTCCTCCATCACAACCAGTATGTTTGTTCTGAGTCGTCTGATCAGTTTGATTGAGCGTTGAAAGAGCTAAAATTTTGCAGGATTAGAATGGCATCTGCTCATTGACATACTTGCTTGATATATGAATTCAATCGTTTCGTGGAGTGGTGGCAAAGACTCCTGTCTGGCCCTTTGGCGCGCACAAAAAACCATGGCTGTATCAGGGTTGTTAACCGCCTTGGATGAAACTGGACTTAAAGCCCGTTCGCATGGCGTGACTCGGGATCTATTGTGTGCCCAAGCACATGCCTTGGGACTACAGAATCACTTTATTGCTGCGAGCTGGACCGATTACGAACAGCTATTTGTCAATAAATTGCTCCAGATTGCGCAGGCAGGTCATTCTCACGTCGTATTCGGCGATATTGATTTACTTGCACACAGAGAATGGGAAGAAAAGGTCTGTGCACAGGCTGGCTTGATTGCTCAACTGCCCCTTTGGGATGAAAACCGACTGAGCCTGGTCGAGGAGTTCCTCTCTTTGGGATTTAAGGCGCGTGTCGTCTGTGTGGATGGACGTTTTCTAGATGCGTCTTATGTCGGCTGCGAATTTGATCAGGACTTTCTGGCCAGACTGCCTCCCTCTGTTGATGCGTGTGGCGAAAATGGTGAGTTCCATACCTTTGTCTATGACGGTCCGAACTTTACACATCCTGTAGCCTGGAAAAGTTTGGGTAAGCAGACCTACGTCTCACCTCCCGAGTTTGGTCAGCTAACGTATTATTTTGATTTGCTTGGGAGTTTGAATGATTTGCATGCGCCTAACAATTGCGACTGACAAATACGCATCGTGATTTCAACTCTTTGTCTCAAATAACTGCTCTTGACTGACGGGAACATGGTCCCGATCCCACCTGAGGGATTGATATTCTGCAAAGTTCGCAGGCCAAAGATTTATACTTTCTGATTCTACTTTTTTACGAGTCAATCAACGTGCCATTACCAGACAGCCTGGAACGAGAAGAATTGCATCAGCGTCAAATCAGTATGCGGTCGTATCGACGCAGTGATGGTCTGTTTGATATTGAGGCGCGCGTAGTGGATACCAAATCTGCTCCATTCCTCGCGCCGCTCGCCGAACGGGCTTTGCCCGCCGGAGAACCCATTCATGACCTATGGATCAGGTTAGTCGTCGATGAGTGGCTAGTCATCCACGAGGCGCTCGCTTGTTCGGATGCAACACCATTTGGAATCTGCAGGCAGGCACCCCCGACACTTGCTGTCCTGAAAGGCGAGCGTATCGGTGCAGGGTGGTCAAGAATCGTCCGTGAAAAACTAAAAGGTGCTGCAAGCTGTACGCACTTAATGGAGTTGCTTATTCCGATGGCAACGACCGCAATGCAAACGCTGTGGCCGTTCACGCGTGACCGACCGCTTAAAACAGATGAAAACGGACGTCCATTAAAAATCGACAGCTGTTTTGCTTATTCTGAAAATCGCGAAGTTGTTCTGAAATTATGGCCGCAACATTACAAAGGTCCTCGGCCAAACTAGCCTCGTTCGACTTTGATGCAAGTGACGTGTGTTCTTTTATAGGGACTCAATCCTGACTTGCGTATAAAGCTTCAGTGCATCCGCTTTCTGGCACATTTCTGCACGCGGATTGAGGATGGTCGCTGTGGCGCAGGCGATGCCGTAGCGAAAGGCATCATCGATCGTCATCTCGCACGACAGTGCCCAGACCATTCCGCCGACAAAACTATCGCCGGCTCCGACTGTACTGACTGGTGTGACAGGCAGGCTCGCTGCACGCCAGGCGCAATGTCCAGATACCAGTAGTGCGCCTTCACTCCCTAAGGACAGCGCGACGAGTTTTGCCTGACCTGATTTCACGATGTTGCGAGCGGCATGAAGCCTGGCATGTTCTGTCTCAAGCTTCAAACCAGTGAGTTCTTCGAGCTCACTGAGGCTTGGCTTGACGAGGTAGATGCCGCCCGTCGCCAAGGCTTCTCGAAGCGGGACTCCAGAGGTATCCAGAACAAAACGCGAACCCATGTTTTGTGCAAGCAAGCTGAGTTGGGAATAAAAGGTGGTCGGTACACCCGGGGGTAAGCTGCCGCTGGCAACGAGAAAGCGAGGAGAGGGTTGGAGCGTTTGGAGCTCTGCCAGGCATGCCTGCAATCCTGAGGCAGGGAGTTCGTGGCCCGGCAATAGAAAACGGAAGTCACGGCCTGTAGACGTCTCGTGTACAGAAAAGCACTGGCGAGTTTCGCTCTCGACCTGAATCGCGTGAATCGTAAGATGTTCTTTGTCGAGTAGCCAGCGTAAGCGTTCTCCGGTAAAACCACCGAATGGGAAAACGGCAATACTTTTACCCCCCATATTATTGACCACCCGGGCAACATTAA
>CANBUF010000105.1 GCA_947372575.1 Alcaligenaceae bacterium
CGACCGGTAATCTGCGTCACACATTCACGCGTGAGGCTGTCGAGACTGATATTCAGGCGTCTGACACCCGCAGCACGAAGTGCCTCTGCGAATTTGGGAAGTTGGGTGCCGTTGGTCGAAAGCGACAAGTCGCGAATTCCAGGCAAGGCACTGATGCGCGCCGCCAGCTGCGAAAGGTTGCGACGCAGTAAAGGCTCGCCGCCCGTCAAACGGACGCGCGAGGTGCCTAGTCGAGCAAACGCCCCGACCACACGCTCGATCTCGTCAAAAGTTAGCCAGTCCTTTGGTTCCTGGTAACCCTTGAAGCTTTTTGGCAGACAATAGGTGCACTTCATATCGCAGCGATCTGTGACAGACAGGCGCAGATACTCAATGCTTCGTCCGAAGCGATCTACTAAAGCAGTTTGAGGGTGTTCCAAAGAGGGCATTTTTTACTTTTTATCGACTATTTTTAACCACTAGAATCACTGTACTCTCGTTTTGTCTGTCAGAGGAGATCTCCCTACTGTTTGCTTGGAAATTTGTTGGTTTTTTTTACTGTCTTAAAACTTATGCTTGTTGATGCTGAATATCAAATAACTCATTGATAAACAAAGGAATTATTTTTAATTTCGATCAAAATTTATTATCCGGTTCGTATGTTCGAGGTCTGAGGCTGACCTTCAATCTAGTGAGTGGCTCAAACCTAAGTATTTATTTGCAATAGTATGTATCTTGCAAGACACTGTTTTTTGTTTGCCAAGGCACTATTTCACTAGTTGTCTATAGCTAATAGCCTCATATCGTGGTGGATTGAATTTGTGAATGCAATTTGGAGCGCGTTGCTGCTCACGCTCAAACTCGCAGGCTTGACGACGCTGATTCTGCTGCTAGTTGGCACACCACTGGCCTGGTGGCTGGCGCGTACCCGCTCGAACTGGAAAACGCCGCTGTCAGCCCTGGTGGCGCTACCGATGGTCCTGCCTCCTACCGTGCTGGGTTTTTATCTGCTGATTGCAATGGGACCGAATGGCCTGCTTGGACAAGTGACTCAGTCACTTGGGCTGGGCTCGCTCGCGTTTACGTTCTGGGGGCTGCTGCTGGCCTCTGTCCTGTATTCGATGCCTTTTGTCGTGCAGCCTCTGCAGGCAGGTTTTGCATCGCTTGACCCGGTGGTGCTGGATATAGCGGCGACCTTGCGCGCTTCGCCGCTTGATCGTTTTGTCACCATCGTGCTGCCGCTCTGTCGTCCCGCATTCCTGACGGCCAGCGTGATGGGCTTTGCACATACGATTGGTGAATTTGGAGTGATCTTAATGGTCGGTGGCAACATAGAGGGTGAGACGCGTGTCTTGTCCGTCTTGCTGTATGACCGAGTCGAGGCGATGGCCTATCAAGATGCGCACTGGCTGGCAGGCGGTTTATTACTATTTTCTTTTGTGATCCTTTTTGCTTTGCACACCATCAGTCAACACTTGGCTGTCCGCGAGGGACGGCTATGACAGCACCTCATACTGCACAGTACCCGGATCAGCCTGTAGGAGAGCGCCTGGAGATTTCGTTCTCTTTACAGCGTAGCCGTTTTGATCTGGATATTGCGCTATCGCTGCCTGCGCATGGCACCACCGTTATATTTGGTCCTTCAGGTGGAGGCAAGACGACGCTTCTGCGAGCCATTGCAGGGCTTGAGCCAGAGGTGCGCGGGCAAGTGCAAATATCCGGTAAAACCTGGCAGTCTGCTTCGCAATTTTTACCCCCCCACAGGCGCCGTGTCGGATTTGTGTTTCAGCATTCTGCGCTGCTCCCGCATCTGTCGGTAGATGAAAATCTCCGCTATGGATGGCGGCGTGCAAAGGGTACTGAGCGGGAATACTCAGATTGTGTGGAACAACTGGATCTGGCAACTTTATTGAATCGAAATATCCATCAGTTGTCTGGTGGAGAGCGTCAGCGTGTTGCCCTGGGTCGGGCATTGCTGACTCGCCCGGATGTGTTGTTGATGGATGAGCCACTGGCGGCACTTGATGCGGCCCGTCGATCAGAAATCCTAGGTTATCTTGAGCGCTTGAAGCAAACCACTTCGGTACCTGTAATTTATGTCACGCATGCCGTCGATGAGATGTCGCGGCTGGCGGATTATCTGGTGCTCATGAAAGCAGGACGCGTGCTGCACCAGGGGCCTGCACTTGAGGTTATGAACAGAATAGATGTACCACTCGCACTCAGAGACGATGCTGGTGTCGTGGTGCAGGCGCACGTAATAGAGCATGGCGCGCATGGACTCCTGTTGCTGTCTAGTCCATTGGGCCCCGTCTATGCGCAAGGTCGACCCTTCCCTGTCGGGGACCGGCTGCGCGTCAGAGTTCAGGCCCGTGATGTCAGTCTGACCTTAAGTCATCATCTCGACAGCAGCGTGTTGAATATCCTGCCTGCAACCGTACTTGCGTTACGTGAGATTGCTTCGGGTCAAGTCCTCGTTGAACTGGCAGCAGGTCCAGATTATCAGCAAGTGATCCTCGCCAGGATTTCAAATATGTCTGCTAATCGTTTGCATCTGGCTGTCGGGCTGCGCGTCTGGGCTCAGATTAAAGCTGTCGCCTTGCTGGTTTGAATGCGCTGAGCAAGTTGGTGCGCGACCTCTTGGATGACCGACGCCCACTGACCACGTTGCGTTTGTCTAAATAGTCGCACGCTCGGGTACCAGGGACAATCGTTTCGCTTGAGCATCCAGCGCCAATCAGGTGGTTCGGGCAAAAGTACCCATGTCTCGATTCCTAGAGCACCGCATAGATGCGCCACTGAGGTGTCCACAGTTAAAACAAGATCCAGGTTGCGGATAACTGCTGCAGTATCCATCAAGCTATTGAGCCAAGGACCCGCATTTAATATCAAGGGGTACCCAGAAAGTGTTTGCAAATCCCTGTCTTGTAATTCCTTTTGGACGGAGATAAACAGGCAGTCCTGCGTCAGGATGGGATCTAGATTGGCAAGTCGGATAGATCGGTTCAAATCATTTAGATGCTGTGGATTGCCTGCCCAGCAAATACCGACGCGTAAAGGGCGCTGAATCGAATCCGTTGACGCGTGCCTGCGTGCAGTTAAAAACTGTTGGATCCTGGCATTCCATTCGGTCACCGCAGCGTGATCAATCTGGAAAGCATAGTTACCAGCAGGGATATCTTTGGTGCGCGTAAAGAGTGCTTCTGGCAAGTTCATCAGTGGAGTGTGAAAATCAAACTCCGGCAATTCGCTTGTTTCACCGATGACAGTGCAACCGATTGCTGAATGCCTGAATAGTTCCAGTAGCGGCTCTTGTACGCGAAAGGTCAGCGCAGCTCCGAGATCCAGGAGCAGATTCAGGTAGCGAGAGAATTGAACCGTATCGCCGAGCCCTTGTTCGGCATGGATCAGCAGACGTTTGCCTTTCAGGGACGACTTGCCATTCCACAGCGATCCGGTTATGCCATGGCGTTGATGTCCATCATGCCATCGCCACGCGTATTCACGCCAACCATGTTCAAAATTGCCGAGCATCAGATTGGTCTGGGCACGATTGGTGCGTGCTCCTGCATGATCAGGATTGAGCCGGATCGCCTGTTTAAATGCCTCAAATGCCTGGTCGAATTGCTGTAAATCTCGCAGTGCGACACCTATGTTTACGTAGGCCTCGACGAAGTCCGGTTTTAGGGCGATCGCTCGTTGGTAGTCTTGTATTTCATCTTGATACAGTCCTAGCCCACCGTGAATTTGTCCTAGGTTGTAATGAAGCAAAGGATGTTGTGGGGCGAGCTTGAGCGCGACTGACATGTGCGTGCGCGCATCGTCAAACTGTCCGCAGGAGGCCTTGAGCATTGCAAGTTGGTTGAGACCGGCAATGTCATTGGGGTTGCGCTGAAGGTGCACTTCAAGGTTTGCGATGTCTTGATTCAAGCGAATCGACTTTGGATTGGCGTGTTCCAACTTGGTCACTTTGAGTCTTGGTAATCGGGGAAGCAGTGTTGATATGCGAGCGTTGAAATATTGATATTCGTAAGTTTACGATTTTGTAAGGTTATTAAACTATTGCATGGCATTGGGTGTTAGTATGGAAATGTTAGGGGTAGTCAAAATAAAAACTTAAAAGTCACACCCTAACGAATATTAAGATTTGAAATCAATCTTAAGTGCTTTAAGTTGATTTTGCCACCGTTTCTTTTTTCAAGAATTTTCTTTCTAAAATTTTTGCTGAATGCAGGATCTACAGATCCAGCGTCTTTTCTCTCAACGTTTGAGAGACTCACCGTACCAGAATTAGAAAATCGCTGTTTCAACCATTGTGTTTGAGATGCAAGCGCTTTTTGGCTGTTTGTAAATTTTAAAACAGCGGTGGTTCGTGTCGGTTATTCATCGCCCTCGGGTGGTCAACATCCTATGCCGAATTTTTATATTCGCAATTTAATTGCGCGGGAGAGTCGTGCCCGCTCAATGCAAAACGAAGTTAGTCATCAGCGCGCAGATGCCTTTGCGAGCCAGTGTTTCTTGTGAGTCAATTCCCATATGTCCGGTCTGAACAGAATATTTCGCGTGATCTGGAGTCAGGTCAGAAATACATGGGTTGTCGTGAGTGAATTGTCGAATTCTGGTGGCAAGCAGAAGTCTGCTTCGCGTCGAATGCGTGTCATGAGTGCCATACTGATGATGACTTCTGGAGTAAGTATTGCTGGCCCTTCGGTTGTGGTTCCAGTGGTTGTGCCGGTAGTCGTACCTGTTCCAGTCATCGCAGCGCCCGTTGTTTCTCCAATTGTCGTGACGCCGGTTGCTACCACGCCTGTTGTGGTTACGCCGATAAATGTTGCGCCGATAGCAGCGCCTGTCGTGACTGTTGTGCCTGTCAGTCCTGTTGTCGTTGCAGTGCCTGCCAAGGTGATTGCGCCTGTCGTTGTACCCCCGGTCGTTGCTCCCGTCACAGGATTGCCAAATGGTGGCGTGGTGTCTGCGGGGCAGGCCGTCATCAGCACTGCTGGCAACACGATGACGATTAATCAGACGACTAACCGGGCAGCACTGAACTGGTCGAGCTTTGATATCGCTGCAAATGCCACAGTGAACTTTGTGCAGCCTGATAGCAGCTCGGTTGCCCTGAATCGAGTCAATAGCAGTAACCCGAGTCAGATTTACGGTAATTTGAATGCCAATGGTCAAGTCTATCTGATCAATCCTGCCGGTGTGTATTTCGCGCCCGGAGCCTCCGTGAACGTAGGCGGGATTGTCGCCACGACCAATCAGATGAGTGATGCTGACTTTATGGCTGGCAGCACAACATTCAATCGTAATGGCGCGACTGGATCAGTGATTAACGAAGGAAATATTACGTCGGGTGTCGGTGGTTACATAGCCATGCTTGCTCCTGAAGTCCGTAATGCGGGTGTGCTGGTTGCACAGCAAGGTACCGTTGCACTTGCAGGTGGCGAATCGATTACCTTGAATTTTGGGGCTACATCAAAACTTGAAAGCCTGACAGTCTCCGCAAGTCAGTTAAATACCTTGGTTGAAAATCGCTATGCCATTCGCGCACCAGGCGGAGTGGTGATCCTGTCATCTCAGGCAACCAATCAACTCGCTGGCAGTGTGATTAATACTGGCTCGATCGAAGCCAACGGTATTACTCAGGACGGCGGACGCATCATCCTCTCTGCGAGTGGCTCAATCGATCAGTCCGGATCACTCAGTGCAAATGCCGCAGCCAATAGCACGGGTAATGGTGGCGTGATTTCAGTGATTGCTGATGTCTCTAATCCCAATAGTGTTGCAACGATTAATGGTGCGCTTGCTGCTCGCGCTGGTGATCAGGGTGGTAATGGCGGACGTATCGAGACTTCAGGTGCTGTTGTCAAGGTTTCTGCTAACACCACGATAGATACTCGTGCGCCTAGTGGTAATACCGGTGACTGGGTCATTGATCCAACTGATTTTTCGATTGGTGCGAGCAATACTGGGTCGGTTGTTGGTGGCACTGCGTCTGGTGATATTTCTGGAGCCACTCTTTCTGCTGCACTCGGTACAAGCAATGTTTCGATTTTGTCTTCAAAAGGCTCCAACACTGCGGGTTCGGGTGATATCAATGTCAATGATGCGGTCAGCTGGAGTGCAAACAAGCTCTCGATGACTGCGGCGCACAGCATTAATTTGAATGCTGTGATGACGGCCAGTGGTACATCGAGCCTGGCGATGAATACTTCTTCGGCAAATGGTGCTGACGCAGCCGCGTCGGGTGGTTCGGTGAATACTGCGATGAATACCGACGGAAGCTTTAAGGGACAGGTGAATTTTGATCGTTCTGGTAGTGGATTTTTAACGATTAACGGTGCTGATTACACTGTGATCAATAGCCTTGGATCAGTCGGGAGTATGAGCGGGAATGATTTACAGGGAATGAATGGTAATTTGTTAGGCCTGTATGCCTTGGGTGCCAATATCAATGCAGCAGCGACGAGTGGCTGGAATTCAGGTGCTGGCTTTATGCCAGTTGGTCCTGTTTTTACTGGTACGTTTAACGGACTTGGTCATACTATTTCAAATTTTACGATTAACCGTCCTGCGTTGATCGGTACAGGTTTGTTTGCAGCGACATCGGGTACTTCACCTGTCACGAACATTGGACTAGTTGGAGGCAGTGTCAAGGGGGCCGGTTCCACGGGCGGTCTGGTGGGTAATGCTGGTACGGGTGGTGTGAGTAATAGTTTTAATACTGGAACTGTTACTGGTGGAGCTGGAACAGGCGGAATAGCTGGAACAAGTGGAACAGGGTCTATCACTAACTCCTATATGAGCGGTGCGGTGA
>CANBUF010000106.1 GCA_947372575.1 Alcaligenaceae bacterium
CACCCAAGGACATCGTACAAAAGATCTCTGCTGATGTGCGGTGGTTGCTCGGCACAGAAGAAGTCAGTGCCCGTCTGATTGAACTTGGTGCGATTCCGGTTGCAACGACGCCCGAGCAATTCGCAGAGCTGATTCATAGCGATCGCAAACGTTACGAACAAGTGATTCGTGAGCGCAAGATTTCTGTCAATTGATCGCAAAAGGAAAAACAGACATGTCAGATAATTCAGTTTCAAGAATGAAACCGGAAATCCTCCAGCTCAATCCTATCCTGATCCCGACGATCAATGACAAGATCAATGCACGCTATACGGTGCATCGTTTGTACGAACAACCTGATCAGCAGGCTTATATTCGTGAGCATGGTCGCAACATCCAGGCAGTGATTACGGGTGGGCATACGGGCATCACCAATGCGCTGATGGACCAGCTCCCTGCACTGAAAGTCGTCGCCGTCAATGGCGTAGGCACGGATGCGGTTGACCTGTCTTACGCGCGCGCCCGAGGCCTGCCCGTTACTGCGACCTTTGGGGCCCTGACTGAAGATGTCGCAGATCTGGCTATTGGTCTGCTAATTGCTACGTGTCGTGGTCTGTGCGCTGGTGACCGCTTCATTCGTGAAGGAATGTGGCCCAGGTATCCACAACCCAGCGCAATTCCACTTGCTCGCCGATTTAGCGGAATGCGGGTCGGGATCGTGGGTATGGGGCGGGTCGGACGTGCGATCGCTATACGTGCCGCCGCGTTTGGTTGCCCTGTCAGTTATACCGATTTACGCGTCATGACTGATGTACCTTACGCCTTTGTCGCAGACTTGAAAGCGCTTGCTTCGCAAAGTGATGCCCTAGTGCTTGCTGCGGCTGCCGATCAGGCGCAAGGGATCGTCAACGCCGAAATTCTTGACGCGCTGGGTAGCGATGGGTTTCTGATCAATATCGCTCGGGGCAAGCTTGTCAATGAGCCCGATCTGGTCGAGGCCTTGCGCGCAGGGCGCATTGCTGGTGCAGGTCTTGACGTGTTTGTCGACGAGCCCAATGTACCTGTGGAGATGCTGTCAATGGACAACGTCTCATTGCAGGCTCATCGTGCCAGTGCGACGGTTGAGACAAGGACTGCCATGGGTGAAATGGTTCTGGATAGTCTTACGCAAGCGCTTGCAGGACTTCGGCCTGAGTCAAGCCTGACAACGTAAAGGCCTGACTAACAAATACCTGAGCATCAATGGACAGAGAATCCATCTCAGCAGGAGACAACATGTGGCAAGGCGTTTGGCCACATGCAGCAAGGCAATAGAGGAGTCAACATGAAATTCAAGATGCTTGCAGGCAAAACATGCTTGTCACTTGCTGTTATCGCCAGCTCTTCTGGCGTATTTAACGGGCGTGCATATGCGCAGTCCTTCCCGTCTCGACAGCTCACCATTATTGTGGGCTCTACCCCCGGTAGCACGACTGATGGCCTGGCGCGAGCGCTTGGTTTTGAGATCACGAAATTAACCGGCCAGACGGTGATCGTGGATAACCGGGCAGGTGCGTTTGGCGGCATCGCCGCGCAGGCCGTCGCGCGTGCGGCTCCGGATGGCTACACCTTGTTTATTACGACGAATACGACCCAGGCGGCGAATCCGCATTTACTCAAGCAATTGCCTTATGACCCAATCAAGGACTTTGCACCCGTGGGGCGATTGGTACAAGGTTATATGCTGATGGTGGTGAATCCCTCATTGAGTGCGCATACGGTGGGTGAGTTCATCGCGCTCGCTAAAAAGGAACCCGGCAAGTTGAGCTATGGGTCTGGTAGTTCTTCGGCGCGAGTCGCAGCTGAACTATTCCAGTCGATGAGCGGCACTGAGTTGAATTATGTCCCTTACAAAGCCAATCCTCCCGCAGTGATGGGGCTGGTTGCAGGCCAGACCGATATGATGATCGTGGATCTGACCACCAGTCTGCCGCAGGTCAAGGCTGGCAAGTTGCGCGCCCTGGGTGTGAGCAGTCCCACTCGTACAGCCCTGGTGCCGGACGTGCCGACTATTGCTGAATCAGGCTTACCAGGTTACGAGGCCCATCACTGGAATGCCTTGTATGTCCCCGCTGGGACACCCGAGCCGATTATTGCTCGGCTCAATGAACTTGCCCGTAGCGCCATGGCGACAGAATCACTGCGCAATTTTGCCGAGCAGAACGGCATGAACGTTGCAGTCACTTCGCCAACTGAACTTGCACGTTTTCAGCTGAGTGAACTTGATAGTTGGGGACGCATTATCAGGCAGGCAGGAATTCAGCCTGAGTAATGCACGACAGCCAGATATGGCAATCAGAATCTTTTAGCGCCTTCGCATCTGTTTTAAAAAACATCACCACTGACTTTAAACGATCATGAAAAAAATCATTTCATTATTTGTACTGACGACTTCAATATTTTGTGCCACAAATGTAATGGCCTGGCCAGACAAGCCTGTTTCACTGATTGTGCCTTTCCCGCCGGGTGGCTCGACGGATCAGATGGCGCGCGCGCTGTCTCCGATGCTGCAGCAGGAGTGGGGTCAGTCTGTCGTTGTTGAAAACAAGGCTGGGGCGACAGGGACAATTGGTGCAAATTATGTCAAGCGAGCAGCACCGGATGGCTATACCTTGCTGGTGACGTCCCTTGGACCTCTGGTCATTGCGCCGCACCTTCTGAGCGCAGTACCTTACAACGCGGCAACGGATTTTGACTATCTGACAGTTGGCGTGCGCTCACCCAATGTTCTGGTCGTGCCTGAATCTTCGCCCTTTAAGACCATTGCGGATGTGGTTGCGGCAATGAAGGCCAAGCCTGGAAAAATTACGTTTGGTTCGGCAGGCAATGGCTCGTCGGATCACCTCACTGCCGAAATCCTTTTTTTGCAAACAGGCACCGCAGGCTTGCATATTCCCTATAAGGGAGGTGCTCCGGCAATGGTTGATTTAATGGGGTCGCAACTCGATGCAATGTTTGCAAACATCAACGCGGTGATTCAATATATCAATGGTGGCAAAATGCGTGCCCTGGCCATCACCAGCGAAAAGAGATCGCCATTACTACCCAACGTGCCAACCTTGGCTGAGGCAGGGATCTCGGATATGACGATTTATTCATGGCAAGCGGTTGTTGCCCCAAAGGGGCTGCCAGCTGATATCCAGAAAAAAATTCACCACTCCCTTGTCTCTGCCCTGAACGATCCAAAAGTGAAACAGCAATTTATCGATATCGGTTTTGAAGTCGTTGCCAATACCCCAGAAGAGTTTGTGGCCTATCAGCAAGAAGAATCTGAGCGCTGGAAGAAACTCATTCAGACTCGAAACATTAATATTCAATAATCAACTCTTAGGGTGTGTATGAAAATACACATGCTGTGCACTTTGACGGCTCACTCAAAGAGCCTGTCGAAGTGCAAATCATCGGTATGGGGCCCGTTAAAACAACGTATACCTATCCCAAGGAAGGTCGGTATGGTCAGCCCCATAAACTGAATTAATCCTTTTTTTCATTCAGCAGTTATGTTGCCCTTATCAATCGTTTCTTTCCAGCGACCCAGTTCCTGGGCAATGAATTCTCGGGTTTCTTGCGCACTTGCTGTTCGCACGACTGCGCCAACCGAGGCAAACTGTTTTTTGATTTCAGGTAAATTCAATACCGAGTTGGTTGCTTTGTTCAGAGTATTGATGACATCTGGAGGTGTGCCCTTCGGGACAAGCATCGCCATCCAGGTTGTCGCCTCAAAGCCGGTAACGCCCAGGGCATGGACACTTTTTGCTCCAGGGAATTTTTCAGACTTTGTCTGGCTTCCAATCGCAAGCACCCTGAGCTTGTCCGAGTCCACCAGTTGAATAATTGCTGGCCCAGACTCGAACATCATGTCTGTATCTCCTGACAGTAGTCCTGTCAGCGCTGCAGTGGCGCCCCGGTAGGGAACGTGCTTTACGTTCATGCCTGTTTTTAACTTGAGCATTTCCATGGTCAGATGGTTGGTCAAGCCCACTCCACCAGATCCATAGTTGTATTTGCCTGGATTTTTTTGCACCAGCTCAATTAGCTGAGGCAGTGTTATTGCAGGGAAATCTTGTCGTACAACAAGGAATTGTGGCACTTCCAGAATCGTTGCAACTGGTTCAAAATCGTCGAGCGTGCCATATGGAATATCTTTGTACAGGTTCTGATTGATAGATAACGGGCCACTGGATGCAATCAGTATGGTGTATCCATCATTTGGGGCACGTTTGGCAGCTTCAATGCCAATGATTCCACCTGCACCACCTCTGTTTTCAACGAAAATGGGTTGATTCAACAGCTTGGTCAACTCATTGGCTAAAGCACGACCAAGAATATCTGTCGTCTGACCCGCAGGGAAGGGAATAATTACCTTGATAGGTTTGTCTGGATAAGCCGCCGTCGCTACACCAGCAATAATTGTCATGAATGCCAAGAATACTGTTCTGATTATTTTCATTTTTGTCTCCCAGTCGGGTCGGTCATTGTTTAACAATTCCAACCCTGTTTAATTGAATGAAATATCGTACTGCGACCTTTGAGTACTCGATTCCTAGGTAAACAGCGATTGAATATTTGGAAGCGTTTCTAACTGACGTAAACGCTCAAAGAGCCCTTCGCTTTCGAACTTAATCGAGTTGCTTTCCTTGTTAAAGATCGCCAGGCATTCCATGAATTTTGCACGTAAGCCCGCGGCATTCAAAGGATTCATCGCATTGCCGAGCGGAAAACGGATTGGACCTGGGTCAAAGACTCGGCCATCATTGAGCTCGATGACCACTTGATCAAAAAACGAAAATGAAGGATCGAGTGGGCAAATCGAGTCAGTGATACCGATTGAAACCTTGCCATACAAGTCACTCACGTCCGCGCGCGTTGCAAATTCATCGGTCAGTTGGCCAAGCCCGACTGCGCGTGCCACGACTGCCGAGGCGACTGCAAATTCAGCACTGAATTTTGCTTCAAGTCCTGTTTTAGGGTGATGGTTACGTAACATTGAGGCTTGTGCCGTACCGATGGTCAGCGAGACTTTTTTGATTTGTTCTGGTTGAAGATTTTCACGTTCTACGATCTCCAGCACTCCGTCAATCGTTCGATGGCATGAATAACAGACTGGATAGCGTTTGATGGATAAGCCCGTAACTAGAATGCGTGGCGTCCCCCCCAAGGAGGTTGCCGCGCGCTCACGATCGACTTTGCCAGCGGGAGAGATCGCATTAAGAAAGCCCGCTGGATGCTCAAAGGCATCTGCAGCTGCGGTCATGCCCAGCTTGGCCAGCCTGACTGCTTCGATCCCATGCGATGCCGCCCGGCCCGCATGAAAGGGTTTGGTCATGGTGCCAAAATTTGCGACGAGGCCGCTCGCCATACTAGCTGCAATGGCCAAAGCAGCTTGCGCCTGGTCCGTGTTCAGACGATGCAGGTAGGCCACTGCAGCAGCAGCGGCGACTGCACCAAAAACGCCTGTTGGATGCCAGCCCTTAATATGATATTTGTCAGATTCGCGCTCGAAAAGTTCTGCCCACACTTCATAACCCACCACGTACGCGAGTAAGACATCGCGACCTGAAGCATTGAGTAAATGGCCTTCGGCCAGGATGGAGGGGACAATTGCTGTACTTGGATGCCCGGAGAGTGCGACGTCGTCATAATCCAGTGCGTGGGCAGCCGTCCCGTTGATCATTGCCGCTTGCGCCGCAGGACGCATGAGGGATACGAAAGGTATTGGCGCCTCAGACGGACCCGTGAATGATTGATAATGCTCAAGCAATATACGCACGATCGGCTCGTTGTGGCCTGCGAGCATAGTAGATACAGTATCGATCAATCCAGTTTTTGCGGCTTCACAAGCTGCTTGTTCCTGATTGTTGAATGTCGGTTGAGAAACATAGGCTGCGAGTGCGCGTGTTAATCCAGTCATGAAATGAGTTTCCGGTTCAGAGTGAAAGACATTGAAGGTTAAAAATTCTGGCCTGTTGGCATACGCCCATTCAGACTGCGCGTTCGGCGTTAACCATTCTGCGTGGTGTCTCTAAGTAGTTGCGTGGCAAGCCTGCCTTGGCCAGGGCGCCTTGCATTGAGATGTCGGGCAGCGAGCGCGCAATGATTTTGCGCACTTCAATGAGCTTTTCAATGTTGACTCCCGTATCAAAACCCATTGAATCGAGCATGAAGCATAGGTCTTCCATGACGATATTGCCGCTGGCACCCGGTGCAAAGGGACACCCCCCCAGACCAGCCAGTGAGGCATCAAAATGGGAAATGCCACACTCAAGGGCCGCGACAACGTTTGCGAGACCGACTCCGCGTGTGTCATGAAAATGTGCGCCAATGGTGATTGGGCCGACTTCTGATAGCACTGCAGTAAAGACTTCGCGTACAAGGTTAGGATCTGCATACCCAACCGTATCGGCGATGACAAGTTCGTCGGCGCCCGCTTGAACCAGTTGCTTGGCATATTTGACGACTTGGGAGGTCGCGATACGGCCTTCGTAGGAGCAGCCCAGCGCGGTAGATAGGCCACCCACGATTAGAGGGCGTTTGCCTTCTGGTTGCGTTTTAATTAGTTCAACAATGGCACGAAAATCTGTAATCGAATCTTCGGGAGGTCGCCGCACGTTTTTCATATTGTGCGTTTCACTGACAGACATCACAAAATTTAGCTTGTGCACGCCGAGTTCGATACCGCGTTGCGCGCCGCGAAGATTTGGAATTAAGGCCGTAACAATCAACTTTGGAATTTTCAAGGCGCCTAGGGTCACCGCC
>CANBUF010000107.1 GCA_947372575.1 Alcaligenaceae bacterium
TTGCGCTTGCGATGTGTGTTGCACCAACACAGCGCCCAGCCAGGCTAGCAAATCATGCGCCTGAATCTGCTGTGTCAGGGGCAGAGCTGGCCACTCTCCAATCCAGGGACCTGGTGTGTTGAACGCTTGCGGCGCGACATGATCAAGTACACAGACATCCCAGGCCATTTGTGCAAGCCAGGAAGCGGTCATGTTTGCGCGTACTCCGTCGGTATCGACCAGTACCAGTCTGGCGCCACGCACGGGAGCCACCATTTCAGTTTCCTGCACGAGTTGTCCACCGGGCTTAGAACGAAATCCTGGCAAGTGCCCCGCAGCAAATTCTTCAGGTGTGCGTGTATCAAAAAAATACGTCGTGCGATTCTGCTGCAGCTTCCAAATTTGCACCTCGTCCAGACTGGCACGCTTGACCCCCGCACGACCTGCGACGCTACGCGCACGCGCAGCCGCACTCGACTGGGTCGCCTCGCCGACGGGTGAAAACTTTCTTTGCTGCCCGCGATCCAGTTCCTGACCAGCCAGCAGCCAACCAATTGTGCCATTGCGCAAAGCAGAAACGGAATTGGGAATACCAGCATTAATCAAGGATTGCGTTCCAATAATGCTGCGCGTACGTCCGGCGCAATTCACAATCACTTTGGTTGCTGGATCCGGTGCGAGCTCAGCAATGCGCAACACCAGCTCAGCCCCCGGACAGCTGATCGCTGTTGGGATACTCATCGTGTTGTACTCGTCGTAACGGCGCGCATCCACAATCACCACGTCGGCTTGCTGATCAATGAGCGCCTGGACTTCCTCTGCGGATAAAGAAGGGGTATGAACCCTAGACTCCACCATTTCACCAAAGGATTTGCTGGGCACATTCACATCAATGAACAACTCTCCACCTGCTTGCGCCCAGGCCTTGATGCCACCGTTCAAAACCGCCACATCGCTGTAGCCGAGTGCGAGCAACCTTTGCGCTGCGAGATAGGCCTCAGACAAGCAGACATCTGCAGTCTCACCGCCATCAATTGTCACTATCGGGACATCGCGTCGGGGTAACTTGGAATATGCATCCTGCTCAAGTCGTGACAGGGGGAAGTTCGCTGCAAACAAGGGATGGCTTTGCGCGTGGGGATCTTCCTCACGCACATCAAGCAGGGCAATCTCAAGCTTACCCAGCAGTCGAGCCCGGACATCCGAATAGCTACACAGGGCAACAGGCTGTGAAGTGTGTGTCATTTGCAAAGAATTTCCCTTTAGAGGTGTTTAACGAAAATGAGGCGCAAATGCAGAGGGAAGTCGAGCTGCAACCCCCAGCTTCTATTCCAGCCTATTCAAGCCGACTCTAGCTGACTCAAGCCCAGAGATTTGGCACGACAGCGTTGCTGTAGCCTGAGATAAAGTCCTTGGGCTCGCCTGTGGCCGGATTAAAGACATGACGACGAATGCGACCGATATTGCCACCGTACACATGGATGCTAATAGAAGACTGGTCAGTATAAAAATTAGCGACTTCATGTGTGTCGTGTGTAGCTGGCGAAACAGAACAGACTTGGCCTGGCAACAAAAGATGCGAATCGCCGCGCTTAAAACTGCCATCCCCTTGCCTGAAATAATGCGTATCGACTTCCTGCCCGCGCAGCATTCCGATCAGCCCCCAGGTCGTATGATCGTGCACCGGCGTTTTCTGGCCTGGTCCCCACACAAAGCTCACCATCGAGAATCTGTCTAGCGGATCGGCATACAACAGATATTGCTGATAGTGCTGGGGATGGGGTTGGGTAAACATCTCAGGCAGCCAGTCATCCTGGGCAACCAGTGTGGCGAGCAATTCCGCTCCCTCCTTCAGAATACGAGGTTCGGCAGGTGCGTCCTGCAATAAACGACTCATACCCTGAACAAAACTTAGCAATTTGTCATTTGACATCGTCAACTGTCTCTCGTGTTTTGCGATTTTTCCCAGTGTAATGCAGGACAATCGAGGGATAAGGAGATCTGAACTCGTTTGCTACGACCTGGCCAAGTATTGCGTTGACACCTTCCGTGCCTCTGCCTACTATCGAACCCAAGCAAGGAGACAAGACAATGCAGACAATTATCCGGAGTTCCGTGATGCGTTTCGTTTTAACCATACTCGCCATGCTGTGTTTCATGACACAGCACGCTAGCGCGCAGTCCCAAAGAGATAAAGCTGAACCCCAAAAATGGGTGACCAGCTGGATCGGCTCCGTTCAGGGCCCCTACCCTTCGGGCAATCCTTCTGCCCAGCCCAATATGCGCATGGTATTTCCTTCGCCACAAACCGGCGCAAGCAACCAATCCTTCAGACTGATTGTCAAACCTGACCTGTGGGGCAGCAAAGCACGGATTCGGCTATCGAATGCCTTTGGAACACAGCCTATTACGTTCACGGATGTGTATGTCGGTTTGCAACTCGGTAGCGCAGAGCTCGTACCGGACACCAATCATGCGGTCTCGTTCAACGGCAATAAGAGTGTCACCATACCCGCGGGCGAGTCAGCATGGAGTGACCCGGTCGAACTGGCTTTTGTGACGCCAACCATGCAAAGGCTGCTCGAAGGGCGCAAACTGGCAGTGAGTTTTTATATTCCACAGACCAGTGGTCCGATGACCTGGCATGCAAAAGCGCTGACGACCTCTTATGTGACAGCCCCCGGCGCAGGATCCCAGACCCACCACAGCAGCGAGGCAAACTTCCCCTACTCAACGGCGTCCTGGTTTTTTCTAGATGCCGTGGACATGAAAGCCCCCCTGGACACCAAAGTCATCGTCGCGTTCGGAGACTCTATTACCGATGGCACTGCCTCCACCATGAATGGCGACGACCGCTGGCCTGACGTGCTGGCGCGCAGATTACAACGTGAGTACGGAAACAAATTCGTCGTCCTCAATGCAGGCATCGGAGGCAATCAAATCGCAGGTCCAGCTGAATATTCTGCAACAAGGCCTTTTGCCGGGGGTCCGTCTGCGGGGATGCGTCTGGATCGTGATGTCTTGAGCCTCTCGGGCATCAACACACTCATCTGGCTGGAGGGCATCAATGATTTCAGTAAAAATGGTCAGGCAAGCGCCGAAACCGTAATTTCCCAGCTGAGCAATAACGTCAAGCGTTTGCGTGCAGCGGGCATTCGCGTGATCGGAGCAACGGTCGGCTCTGCGCTCGGCAGCACCAGCGCGGCACACGGCTTTCCGGAGCAGGACGAAAAACGTAAAGCTTTGAATGAATTTATTCAACAATCGAAATTATTTGCGGGCGTCATTGATTTTGATACGGTGACACTTGACACGACGACTGGAGAAATGCGTCCCGAATATGTCCCGGATAGCACCACTGGGGGGCCCGGCGATAAATTGCACCCTAACCGGGCGGGCTATCACGCAATGGGGGACGCGATCGACCTGGGATTAGTTGCGGGAAAGTCTCATTCCAAACCGTGAGGGAAAATCCTTCAACAATTGATTTTTGAACACGCTTGAGCGGTGATCAGCTGTTATGAAGCCATAAACAAAGCATCTCTTTGTTTATGGCTTCATAACTGATAGATGTGATAATTTTTTGAATGAAAAGATATCAATTTCAAATATGAAAATTTGATAGAACTGATTGTCTTATTTTCATTCTAAACACTCGCTAGTCAATATAGAATGAGTTCCTCTATACTCAAAACTTTTATCAATTACTGATAAAGAATCCGGCATTTGAAATGGCAACTGAGGGCGTCTAGAACGTGTCTTGGCCATGATTATTTTCACAGCAAAACAGCGCAAGCTTCACGTAGGGTAATACTCGGGATGTGGATTGTTCGAACAGCGCTAGAGAAACCTTACACATTTATCGTGATGGCAATTCTCATTTTGCTCTCTACCCCATTGGCCGTCATGCGCATGCCGATGGATGTGTTGCCTGAGATCAATATCCCAGTCATCAGTGTGATCTGGAGCTATAACGGCTTGTCTGCGGAGCAGATGGGTAACCGTATTACCCAGAGCCATGAGCGCACGCTCACGACTACCGTGAACGATATTGAGCACATCGAATCACAGTCTCTTGGTGGCATTGCAATCATCAAGATTTTCTTTCAGCCTAACGTCAATATTCAGGCGGCTCTCTCACAGATTGTTTCCGTATCGCAAGCCGTTTTACGTCAGATGCCTCCCGGAATTACGCCTCCGTTAATCATAAAATACACAGCCTCGGCAATTCCCGTCATCCAGCTTGGAATGTCTAGCGTCGCACTTTCAGAAAAAGAGCTCTTTGACTCGGCTTTGAATATTCTGCGCCCCCAGATCGTGACCATCCCGGGCATTGCCATGCCCTTTCCCTATGGTGGTAAGGTCCGTGCCGTATCCGTCGATATTGACCCCCAGGCCTTGCTGTCTAAAGGCATGACGTCTTCGGATGTCATCAACGCGATCACCACCCAAAACCTGACACTTCCTTCAGGTACAAGCAAAATTGGTGACACAGAATTCAACATCTCTCTGAATGCATCCCCCAAAACAATTGAGGGGCTAAACGACATTCCTATCAAAACGATTAACGGTGCGACCACGTACCTGAGGGAAGTCGCACACGTTCGTGATGGATTCTCGCCACAAATTAATATCGTTAGACAAAATGGTCAACGCGGGCTTTTGTTAACCGCACTCAAAAACGGTGGGGCGTCCACACTCGACGTGGTCAACAGCCTCAAACAAAAACTCCCTTCACTCCTGCCATTGCTGCCTGAAGGCATCGAAGTCAAGCTACTTGCCGATCAATCCGTTTTTGTCAAAGAAGCCATTGCGGGCGTGATCCACGAGGCATTGATCGCGGCAGTACTGACGGGTGTCATGTTGCTGCTTTTTCTTGGCAACTGGCGAATTACGACGATTATTGCGATCTCGATTCCCTTGTCGATTTTTTCATCGCTGATTATTTTGCAGATGCTCGGTGAAACCATCAACATCATGACACTCGGAGGACTCGCTCTCGCGGTCGGTATTCTGGTTGATGATGCGACGGTGACGATTGAAAACATCGAACGTCACATGCATATGGGCAAGGATCTGTACGAATCCATTATGGATGGTGCAGGTGAAATTGCAGTGCCGGCCTTCGTCTCCACACTCTGCATCTGTATTGTATTTGTGCCCATGTTCTTTCTGGGTGGCGTAGCGCGTTACCTGTTTGTCCCGCTGGCTGAAGCCGTGATTTTTGCCATGCTGGCCTCCTATTTGCTATCGCGTACGCTGGTACCCACCATGGCATTGCTGCTGTTGAAGAATCAGGGCGAACCAGGTCGCGTTACAAAGTGGATTTTCAGCGTGCATGAACGCTTTAATCATGGGTTTGAAAAATTCCGCACCCATTATGTCTTGCTGCTGAGCCATCTGTTGACACATCGTAAACAGTTTGTTGCAGGCTTTCTCACCTTCTGTATTCTGTCCTGCGGTATTTTCTTTTTACTCGGACGAGATCTGTTCCCAAGCGTCGACACCGGACAGATCAAACTCCACATGCGCGCACCGAGTGGTACGCGGGTGGAACGCACTGCCGTGATCGCAGACAGCGTCGAGGATGTGATTCGTCAGGTCATACCCGAAAAGGAACTGGATGCCATTCTGGACAACGTCGGTCTTCCAAACAGCGGTATCAACTTGTCTTACAGCAGCTCGGGCACCATTGGTTCGTTTGATGCGGACATTCTGATTTCTCTCAAGCATGGACACAAGCCCAGCGAAGAATACATTGAAGAGTTAATACCGGTACTGCGTAAAAATTTTCCAGGGATTGAATTCTTTTTCCAGCCAGCAGACATCGTGACTCAGATTCTGAATTTCGGAATTCCCTCGGCGATTGATGTACAAATCGTGGGCGCAAACTATGCGGCCAACCAGCAGCTGGCAGGAAAACTGGTCACACGTATCGCTGCGATCAAGGGCGCAGCGGATGTGCATATTCACCAGCGTCTAGATGCCCCATCCATCGCGTTGAAAATGGATCGTTCGCGTATGCAAGGCATCGGCTTGACGCCGGCCGATCTGGCTCAAAACGTGTTGCTACCGCTTTCAGGCAGTGCACAGACCTCACCATCATTTTGGTTAAACCCGACCAACAACATCAATTACTCTATCCAAGTCCAGGCGCCACAATCAAAAATCGAATCGATTGATGACTTGTTACGCCTGCCTGTCGGTCCGTCCAATGCTGCACAGTCAGCCGCCTCAGCCGCTGTAAATGCCTCAACAGGTAAAGGCCCCCAATTACTCGGGAACCTGGTGAGTGCCTCGCCTGCTTCGGAATTCGCGATTCTGACCCGCTATAACATTCAGCCTTCTATCGATATCTATGCCAACGTCCGCGGCCGGGATCTTGCGACGGTTGCGATCGAAATTCAAGAAGTGATTGATGCCGCGACTCCAGAACTGCCACGCGGCAGCCGGATCGTCATGCGCGGTCAGGTCCAAACCATGCAGAACTCCTACGTCGGACTGGGTCTGGGATTGATCGGGGCGATTGTTCTTGTCTACTTGCTGATTGTTGTGAATTTCCAGTCATGGCTAGATCCCTTCATCATTATCACAGCACTCGTCGCTGCGCTGGCAGGGATTGCATGGATGCTCATCCTGACAGGGACCAACCTCAGCGTACCTGCCCTGACGGGGGCCATCATGACGATGGGGGTCGCAACGGCCAATAGTGTGCTGGTCGTCTCATTCGCAAGACAGAGGCTAAAAGATGGTCTGCCCGCACTGT
>CANBUF010000108.1 GCA_947372575.1 Alcaligenaceae bacterium
ATCATCACAATCACAGGTGAGGATCTTTGCTGCAAAGACCTGACTATATTCACACCCGATGCCGAACAAATGCTTCTCAAAGACCTCAACCTGAAGGTCCCAGCCAAACAAGGCCTGATGATCGTTGGGGAAAGTGGAACAGGCAAAAGCTCACTGCTACGCGCAATTGCCGGACTCTGGTCCAGAGGCTCAGGCGAAATCATCCGGCCGGTGCCGCAGAGTATTCTTTTTTTACCGCAATACGCCTACCTGCCTCTGGGCAACCTACGCTGCCAGCTGACCTACCCCTTTACGGAAAGTAAGATTTCCGATCAAGAGCTGCTTGAGTGCCTCGAACTCGTGAACCTGCCAACACTGGCCAAACGCGTTGGAGGACTGAATGCCGTCATGGACTGGTCTAAAGTGCTGTCGGTCGGCGAACAACAGCGTTTGTCCTTTGCCAGAGCGTTGTTGATTAAACCTCGCTACGTGCTGCTCGACGAATCGACAAGTGCGCTAGATGCAGCCAACGAAGAAAACCTCTATCGCCAGCTGAGTGACTTAGCCGTCACGCCCGTCAGTGTCAGCCATCATCACTCGCTACTCAAGTTTCATGAGCAGGTTCTCGCCATGCAAGCCGATGCAAGCTGGGTGCTACAGAGTGCAAAAAACTATCGCTGGGAATAAGCGATGCACAAGCACAGGTAAAAGGACCTCACCTATGGATCTCGCGAGGCACTCAGAACAATAATCCGATTTCTGCCATGACCCGGACTTGGGAGTTTTTCATCCCTGTCGGACCAAAGGCCATTTCTGGTTGCGCATTCAACGCACGGACGTAAGACGTTTCCAACCGAAGGAAGTACTGGTCGAACTGGTAGGTGGGCGTCACGGTGATGGACCAGGCCGAACTGTCCGGACCAAACAACAAGGTCGGTTCTCCGGGACTGCTACCACCAGAAGTACGCAGATACTCAAACCGCACTGGCAAACTGACACGAGACGCAACTTGATCCGACGAGGAGGAGCTCTGCAACCGATAATTCATCAACAAGGCCGCCCCGTAGGTCTGATGCGCATCCTGAATACCAATCGACGGATTGGCTGCAATCACCGTGTACTGCAGATAGGGCACGACCATCCAGCGTTCTTTGTCGTATTTATAGATCAGATTGAACACTTGGGAATTGTTTTGCAACAAAGGGGTCGTCACGGTATCTTTATCATTGGGGCTGATGGCACCCACCCAGCTCGCGGTAAGTGTGTGCGCCTCACCTGCCTGATAGGACAACGTCGCACCCAGCCAGTTGTATTTCCCTGAATATGAGCCATCGTTCCAGGTGAACGCCATGGACAAGTCACCCTCAGTATGATTGACCTGCATTCCCATGCTAATTGAGTTGGTCTGTCCCCAGAGGAGCCCACGCTCGATGTTCAGGTTTTGATAACTGAAATTCGCCTCATAGCCTCCCATGGCAGACAGCTTGCCAGCAGAGATGGACCAATTCGCATCGGGCACAAATGAAACATACGCTTGCGGCACATAACCAAAGGTATTGGTTGTATAGGTATTCGCGTGCTGGTAGGGCGCGCCTAACTCATAGATTGAGTAGATGCCTGTCTGAACAAAAAACTGAACTGTACCCGTATTCTTTTGAAACAACAGCTGAGCATTAGATATGTCTGCAGCTGAGGCCGTGTCGTTGCTTTTTGAATTGGTCTGCGACACACCGAACCCCGTCACCACGGGAGATATGGTCATATTTCCGAGCTGCCCAAGATTCAAACCCAAGCCGTGACCATTCATGCGCAACGAATCGTCCATACTGAAATCAGGAGCAGGTGATGGTATGTCGAGCTCTTCGGCGCGAGCGTAGTGGCCCGTCGCTAAGAGAATGACAAACAGAAAAATAAATAGCGATAAAACGCGAGTTGGGGCATTCATCTTAAATCACGCGGCGCGCTGACCAGACAGCTTGATTGTTCCAAGTCCAATCCCCAGAACGATCAGGGCTGTCGCCCCTAACAGGGCCGCATCCAGTGGCTCTCCTAACACCCAACTGGCAAAAAACAATGCAACCACAGGCACCCCGAGCAATCCCATCGAAGTCACAGAAGCAGGTAAATCCCGGCTGACTGTATTCATGGCCCAATAGGCGAAGGCCGTACTCACAATGCTGCCGTAGGCAATCATCAGCAACAGATCAAGCGACCACGTGACATGCGGAATGCCTTCTATCGACAGGGCAATGATGACCTGAATCACCGCGGCAAATAATAATTGCCAAGGTACCAACTCAAACAGGGGTGTTTTCCACACATGGGCACGACCATACACAATACTCATTGCCCAGGAAAGTGCTGCCAGCAAGATCAGTCCATGACCAAGCACAATATGTGAGTCATGCCAGTCCATTGAACCGGGTTGCATGATCAATAACAAACCAGCCATACCGCACAACATACCGAGAGTTTTACGAAACGTGAAAGGTTCTTTCAAAAAGAGCCATGCTGCTGGAAACACCCACAGCGGAGTCGTGTATGCCAACACGACCGATCTGCCTGCGGGCAGATATTGCAACCCCCAGCTCACGAGCAGGGAAAAGCCCACCATATGAAAAGCTCCCATGCTGAAAATAATCGGCAGGTCTGCTTTAACGGGGACAGTGATACGTCCACAGGCGAAACACACCAGCCAGTAGATCACGCAAGCCGGTGCGAGTCGCGCAACCACCGCCCAGACGGGCGGTAAATAATTCAGCAGGGTTTTATTGACCGTCCATGTCAACCCCCAGCCGATCATCAGCATGAGAAGCAAAATAAAGGCTTTGCGTCGGGCGGCCTCTGTGGTTGGCAGTTTCAAATTAACCTAATTGATTTTCAGATTGAACTCTCGGGCAATTCTTTCGTCATCTTCAATCTGACGCGAATAGAATTTTTTAAAATCCTGATGATTCAAGTATGCATCAGCAATACCCAGATTATGCAGTGCTTCGATGACTTCAGGCATTTTCATGACCTCGCCCATTGCAACTGAGATTTTATCTGCAATGGCCTGGGGTAATTTGCTCGGCCCCATGATTCCCCACCAGACAATGAATTCATCATTCGGCACGCCTGCCTCACCCATCGTCGGGACATCGGGCAAAGCAAAGAATCTTTCTGTTCCTGTTACGGCAAGCGCGCGCAACTTACCACTCTGAATTTGCGTGAGCACTTCGCTTGCAGGGTTCACCATGAAGGTTAAGCGCTGAGAAAGCAGATCAGGGATCGCGAGTGAGCCTCCCTTATAGAGAATTTGGACAGGGGTTGAATTCACATGTTTGACAAACATGATCGTAGGTGGCGAACCAATACCAATGACACCATACGAGGATTTATCAGGATGCGCCCGAACATAGCTGACCAGTTCAGCGACATTTTTAACAGGCATCTCTGCCGACACCACCAAGATACTGGGGGATTGACCCGCGCGTGCAACGGGCAATAAATCAGCGCTCGCGTCATACGTCAGATCTTTCATCGTCGCGCGATTGGTGCTCAGAAAGCTCGCCCCCATCAGCAGGGTATAACCATCGGGTGCGGCTTTGGCAACAAAGTCCGCACCAATATTACCGTTCGCTCCGGATTTGTTATCAACAACAATCGTCTGACCAAGCAGCGGGCTCAGGTAACGCACGACTACGCGCGTGATATTGTCGACCCCACCGCCCACCGCATAGGGCACGATCATATGAATGGGTTTATCGGGATAGGTTTGGGCCAAAACGCTTGAACATGCGCCAAGTGAAGCACCAACCACCAACACCAGCTTAATCAGTTTGTCTCTTATCTGCATACATTCTCCGCTAGGACGTTGCATTGTTATTCTTTAATTTTTTTACCGACTCAGTCTACTGCAAAAGTTTATATATTCAGCAGGATATTTACACTGTAAATTCAAATTTTCAACTCTATCAATTTCTCAAATACATTGAGGTTCATAATTGATTAAAAAAACCAGCCGTATGAGCTGGTTTTTTATATTTCTCTAAAAAGCAAATACTCGAGAAGAACTGCCAAGTTGATAACGCTGTACTTACCTTAAGTCGAAACGATCAAGATTCATCACCTTATTCCAGGCCGCTACAAAATCATCAACGAAAGTTTGCTGCGAATCATTGCACGCATAGAACTCTGCCAGGGCGCGAAGCTGTGAATTGGATCCAAAGACGAGATCAACGACTGTCCCCGTCCACTTTGGTTCACCAGTATGGCGATCACGTCCTTCGAGGATGCCCTCTGCGCTGGTAGATTTTTGCCATATTGTGTTCATATCCAAAAGATTGACAAAGAAATCAGTCGTCAAGGTTTCGGGCCGATTGGTGAACACACCATGCGCCGACTGTTTAAAGTTTGCATTCAACGCACGCATCCCACCGATGAGTACCGTCATCTCGGGAGCCGTGAGCGTGAGCAGATTCGCCCGATCCAGGAGCAGCGCAGCCTCTGACCCCGCCGCGTGATGCTTACCCAGATAGTTACGAAACCCATCTGCTGTCGGCTCAAGCACGGCAAAGGATTCAACATCCGTTTGTTCTTGTGACGCGTCCATGCGACCAGGCGCAAAAGGCACCGTTACCTCGTGCCCTGCCTTCTTGGCTGCAAGCTCGACTGCAGCACACCCCCCCAGAACGATCAGATCAGCAAGGGACACCTTCTTTGCGGTGGTTTGTGTTCTGTTGAAATCTGACTGGATCGCCTCCAGCGCTTGAAGGACACGAGCCAGCTCAGCAGGCTGGTTCACATCCCAATTCTTTTGTGGTGCCAGTCGAATACGAGCGCCGTTTGCACCGCCCCGCTTATCGCTGCCGCGAAACGTAGACGCAGAGGCCCAGGCTGAGGAGATCAATTGCGCAATGGATAAGCCGGCGGCAAGAATCTTAACCTTGAGTGTCGCAATGTCCTGCTCGTCAATCAATGCATGATCGACTGCTGGTACGGGATCCTGCCAGAGCAAGGGCTGCGCAGGCACAAGCGGGCCAAGATAGCGCGCAACAGGTCCCATATCGCGGTGCGTCAGTTTGTACCAGGCCTTGGAGAAAGCTTGGGCAAACTCCTGGGGGTGTTCATAAAAATGCCTGGAGATTTTCTCGTAGGCAGGATCCATTCGCAGGGCAAGATCGGCTGTCGTCATAAACGGTGCGTGGCGCTTGGATGGATCATGCGCATCAGGCACCGTATTCGCAGCGGCAGGATCCCGAGGCGTCCATTGATGCGCACCAGCCGGGCTCTTGGTCAGCACCCATTCATACTCAAACAGGTTCTCAAAATAGTTGTTATCCCACTGGATTGGATTCTTGGTCCAGGATCCTTCGAGACCACTTGAAATCGTATCGGCACCATGCCCGCTACCGAATGTGTTTTTCCATCCGAGGCCTTGCTCCTCAATACTGGCTCCCTCAGGTGCGGGACCAACGTATTTGCCAGGATCTGCAGCACCATGGCACTTACCAAAGGTGTGCCCACCCGCGACAAGCGCAACGGTCTCTTCATCGTTCATGGCCATCCGAGCAAAAGTCTCTCGGATGTCACGTGCGGACGCGACAGGATCAGGATTGCCGTTCGGGCCTTCAGGATTCACATAAATCAATCCCATTTGCACAGCCGCCAATGGGTTTTCAAGTTCGCGGTCACCGCTATAACGCTGGTCTCCCAGCCAAGTGCCCTCAGATCCCCAGTAAATATCTTCTTCTGGTTCCCAGATGTCTTCACGACCTCCTGCAAAACCAAAGGTCTTCAAGCCCATTGAATCCAGAGCAACCGTACCGGTGAGAATGATCAGATCCGCCCAGGAAATCTTGCGTCCATATTTCTGCTTGATTGGCCAGAGTAGACGACGCGCCTTATCGAGACTTACGTTATCTGGCCAGCTGTTGAGCGGTGCGAAGCGTTGGGCGCCAGAACCCGCACCACCACGACCGTCACTGATGCGATATGTGCCTGCGCTATGCCAGGCCATGCGAATAAAAAACGGTCCATAGTGACCATAATCAGCGGGCCACCAGTCCTGCGAATCTGTCATCAAGGCATGAAGGTCCTTGATCACGGCATCGAGATCAAGGCTTTTAAAGGCCTGGGCGTAATTAAATGTCTCCCCCATCGGATCAGACTGCGGGGAGAGCTGGCGCAAAACCTTCAAATTCAGCTGATTCGGCCACCATTGCGCATTGGACATCCCCTGCGTCGCAACTTGTTTAACTGCACCGCCCGAAAAAGGGCATTTTGATTCAGCTGACATGTTTAGCTCCTTTGGTTGTCGCACCTCACGACTCAGATCAGTGTAGGTGGTTTATGTGACACATTTCACCCAGCATAATCCTTCAGCAAGGTCTTTGTCTGATTGATTATTTTGCAGGGCGATTCAAGTTTGCATCGCCAGATGGAAAACTGATTTTTATGTCAACAAAAGTGGGGCCCATTATCTGTATTGGTGATACGTCACAAAAAGTCGATCCAAAATCAGGGTTTGTACTCCCGTATATAGGATGCAATTCATTGCGATTTAGTGCAAGCTAATGCGTCGCAAATACGTAATATGTTCGAGCGGTCACTATGCTCACGAAATTACTAAAATTTCTATAAAGCGTTGATAAATATAATTTGGGAGACAAGTAATGAATTTAAGAAAAACGGTCCTTTCCACGCTGCTGACTGCGGGCCTGCTGAGCACAGGTCTCGTAACCGGGACGGTACAGGCGCAGGACGTCAAGCCTTTCCGGAT
>CANBUF010000109.1 GCA_947372575.1 Alcaligenaceae bacterium
ATGGCGACACGGTCCCCCTGGCGCAGCCCTGCCAGGTGCAAGCTCTGTGCCACACCGTCAACGGCGGCAAGCACTTCACTCCAGGTCATGCGTATTGACGCATCGCGCAAGGCCAGTTTGTCGGGTTGCTTGTGTGCTTGCTCTTGCATCAGCATGAACATCGTGTCCTGTTGCCAGGATCCGCAAGCATAATTTTCGCGGGTCTTTTCAGGGTCATGCAACGTCAGCATCATCATAAAACCCTGGGCTCAGTGACCAAACTTGGATGCATCTGGTTTGCGTCGTTCCGCAAACGAAGCGGCGAGTTCATCATGCTCTGCAGTATCAAGATAGCCACGCAGAAGCAAGTCATGCGCCATGCGTGACAGTCCGCTCACGCCGCCGTGACGTGCATTGAAGGCCGCTTTGATCGATGCCAGGGCGAACGAACCACGGTCTGCAATTTCCAGTGCCCACTGGCGTGTGGCTGCGCGCAGTTCTGCGGCGGGGACCACGCGGTTGATCAAGCCCATCTCCACAGCCTGCTGAGGAGAAATTTTCGGATTCGAATACCACATTTCTTTTGCACGCTTCTTGCCAACCAGATCTTCGAGATACCAGGTACCGTAGCCGGCGTCAAAGCTGCCAACCATTGGACCGACCTGGCGGAACATCGCGTTATCAGCTGCGATGGTCACATCACAGACCATTTGCAGGACATTGCCGCCGCCAACCGCATAGCCATTAACTGAAGCGATGACGGGTTTTTGCAGGCGATCCAGACTTTCGTACATCTCCAGTGTGGGCAATACACCTTCATACATCTGGGTGTCCGGCATGCCTTGCTTGCGACCACCCAGACAAAAGAACCGGTCTCCAGCTCCTGTCAGGACGATGACCCGCGTGCGTGATTCACGACGAATTTCATTAATGCAATCACGAATCTCATGACACATTTTGTGTGTGAACATGTTGCCGTCTTCGGGTCGATTCAGGGTAATTGTGCCAATTGGACCGTCTTCTTCGTAAATGATTTCTTCAAAGCTCATTTTGTCTCCAGTGCGGGTAGTGGGTGTGCGCAAGGCGTATGCTCACGCCATGGTTAGCTGCGGATGCGTCCAGTTATGTGATGCATTACATTGGGGCTTGTCGCTGAGGTGCTTTGTTCAATTGCACGCAAGTTGGACCGTCGTAAAAACGCGGCCCAAAGGTGAACATCAGGTATGTGCTCATTAGGAATCATCTCGTTATTCTTTTGAATTGTGTGTGAGATTTTTAAGCACCATCTTTGCTCCCAATCCGTGCAGCGCATCAATTTTGCTTATTTTGTCTCTCGAATGAGAATACACGGCAATCCACCCTATGCAAAGTCATCTGAAGGACTGTTTTACCGGGGAGTCATTCTCATGGGTAATATGTGCTTCGTTCGAATATAGTGACGAAACAAGTAAGCATATAAAAATATATATACAAAAATAAGCATTGTGGAGACAATAATGAAGTCAAATTTATGGGTAGCGCTGATTGGCGCTGCTGTCTGTACCTCCTTTTCACTCCCTACGGCTGTTGCTCAGCCAGCAAATGAACGACCCATTGCCATCGTGATCCCCTTTGCACCGGGTGGCGGGACCGATGTCCTTGCACGGATGACGATGCCCAAAATCGCAGAAAAACTGGGTACTGTCGCTGTGATTGAGAATCGTTCTGGAGCGTCTGGCGCAATCGGGGCGCAATTTACAGCCCGTGCAGCACCGGACGGCAAGACGCTCATGGTGGGTTCCGTCTCCGAGGTGGGGATTAATCCAGGCCTCTACCCTAAGTTGCCTTACAACGTTGAGCGCGATTTTGTGCCTGTGACTGCACTTGCCGCCGCGCCCATGGTTCTTGTTGTCAGTCCGACATCCTCGATCAAGACCGCGGCTGATCTAGTGTCCCAAGCCAAGGCCAGTCCAGGTAAGATTAATTTTGGTTCGGCCGGCACGGGCAGTGGAGCCCACATGGCGGCTGAGCTCTTTATGTATGCGACGGGCATCCGGCTCACGCATGTGCCCTACAAAGGAACAGGTGCCGTGGCTGCCGATATGCTCGGTTCACAAAAAGATATGGTTCTGTTTGCACCGTTGCCTTCAATTGCGGGCCTGGTGCGTGGAGGGCAACTCAAGGCGATTGCCGTGACCGGTAAGCAACGCTCACCAGCCATGACGGAGGTACCGACTTTTACTGAAGCGGGGATACCGGGCTATGACATGGATTATTGGTATGGCTTGATGGCTCCAGCGGGCACACCTGAAGACGTAAGACATAAAATTCATCAGGCGACTCTGGACGTGCTCAGTCAACCCGAAGTGATTGCGAATCTGGCCAAACAGGGCCTGGTCACGACAATCACGACAGAGGCAGACTTTGCTGCATTTGTGAAAGCAGACATGGCGAAATGGGCTGCCGTTGTGAAGGCCGCCCAGATCAAAGTTGAAGACTAATCAGGGTTTTGGAGGCGTATATTCGGCGGCGTGACGACCGGCAATGCGACCCGAAATAAACGCCCAGCCCAGATGGTGGCCATGACCTTCGAGCAAGAGACCACCTTGACCCGCAGATCCGGCTGCAAACAGTCCACAGATGATGCTGCCATCTGCTCGCTGGACCTCAAGCTGATCCGTGACTTTTAGACCACCATCTGTAAAGACGACATAGCTTTTAATCGGCCCTAAGGCATAGAAAGGTCCTTGATCAAGAGCCGGACGGGCTTGGCGCTCTGACGCGTTGTACTCTGCAAGGGTCTGGGTCAGGGCTTGGTCCGAGACGCCCATGCTCGTGGCGAGTCCAGAAATTGTTGCCGATTGATGGAAGATATCAGGGCGATTGCGTCGATAATCATCCAGGTAGGCATAGGCGACTCCGGGAGCCGTAGAGATGTAATAGGGCCATCCGGAAAATTTTTCTGCAACTTGTTGATCAAACACCACCCAACCTAAACGATCTGGCTGTTTAGCCATGTCACGATTCGGTTTGCCGAGTTCATCGGTAAAACGTTTTCCATTTTTATTAATGAGTATGCTGCCTTCGCGATATAAATCGTTCGAGGGACTCACAGCGGTTGTGAGGAAACTCATCAAAAATGGCCTGAGTATCCACTGCGGCAGACAGGTCGCAGACCAGGCAATTATTTTTGCAATCCAGGTGGTTGGCGGTAATTTTTGTAAAAGATTCGGGCGAGTTGGTGCAATGAATCGCATGATCGGTCCGCGCACAATGTCACCGTTCACGACCGTGGCACCAATCGATAAGGCCATACGGTGACCGTCGCCTGTCGCGCTTGGGTTAACCGCCTCGACTTGCGCTACGTCGGCGCTGGCTAACTGAGCTTTGAGGTCAGGCGCACCACTGTAATCCCCACTCGCCAGCACCACCCCGTGACGCGCCAGGAACGTATGGCTGGAGCCGTCTGCAAGGGTCGCCTGGACTCCGATGGCATGATCGTCTTTCATGATGATCGATTGTGTGGTGGTGTTCAGCCTAATCTGGACACCGAGCGCTTTGCAATGTCGCGTTAAATGGTATGCAAATGACTTTGAGTTTGGGACAACATTATGCATGCGTGCGACCCGGTGGGGCGGCTCTTCTTCAGGGCCAACAAAGACGACACCAAGTTTCATTAACCAGTCCATCATGTCCGAGGTGTTTTCCACGAGTATTCGCCTCAGCGTGAGGTTGTCGCGGGGAGCCAGTTCGCCAGCATGCTTAGCCATGTCTTCAAAATGGGCTTGCGTGCTGTCCTGGATACCGGCCAGGCGCTGATGTGATGTATTTGTGGCGGTAATGGATCCCACAGACCAGGAGGTTGAGCCTCCGGTCGCAGGATTTTTTTCAAGAACAAGAACTTCGCGCCCCAGTTTTGCGGCTTCAGAAGCTGCGGCGAGTCCTGCGCCGCCCGCCCCGATAATCAGTACGTCAGTCGTCGTGCTTGACAAGATCGTCTCCCCATTTTTATGTATGGAATTAAGGAATGATTTTTTTAGCGCGAAAAAAATCAAACCCTTCAAGCCACATTTTTTTTGAATCAATTTGTTCGGTAAATCCATCGCGCTGGGCTTTGCTCATGTCTGAGACAACATCCCATTGGACTGATAGCACATAATCACCATAGGGCCACTGTGCCACAGTATGAAGATCGGTTTGTTCGAGTCCATATTTTTTTGTGATTGTCCGCCAGAGCGCATCCTTATCCTGCGTAAAGATTGCGAAGGAACTCGAATCTGGTGCACCAACTGGCATTTCAAAATAGTCTGCAATCACAGGCCATAATGCTTGCCAGCTCATCGGATCGCCATTGACTATGTTATAGGCTTGATTGGCACAGTGCGCGGTCTGCATCATCCAGACCGCCGCACGCGCCAGTGTCGGTAGCCATGAAAATTGTGTGTGCGACGAATAGCTTTTGGTTGTACCAGGGAAAATAAGCGGCAGGCCTAGTTCGCGAAGAAGCGTTGCATAGATGGCGACAATCAAGATCATATTGCGGGGCTCGTCTGTCCGGTAATTGCAAAAAGCATGCGGTCGTGAGATTGACCAGCTCCAGTTCCGGCCCGACTGTCTTTGCTCAACCAAGGACTGCTGATCGAAGTAAAAACTGTTGAAGTTGCCGCAAGCATCGTCTTCCCGATAAGGAACGGAGCGCTTCGCGACAGTATGACCGTAAAATTTCGTTCCATGCACAAGGTGGATATGCCTGAGTTGACTTGCAACGGGAGCGACTGCATCCAGTAAATTTTTGAGCATGGCGACGTTAACGTCTTTTGCCTCAAGCTCTCCGCCATAGTGATCAAAGCGTGCGGCGTAGAGAATGTGTGTGACCTCTGTTTGAGACCCAAGCTTCAGCACACAATCTTCAGGTTGAGTCAGGTCGACCGCTATCATTGGAAAGGCTGCATCGAGCTGAGGCGACCGTGCCAATCCGACAGGATTCCAGTCTCCGAGACTCGCCAGATATTGACTGACGCTGCTGCCGATTTGACCTGTTGCGCCCGCAATTAAAGTTTTTTTAACCATTGTCATAACGGGATGTAGTGTGCGACGTCAGCACGGTTTTTTAGGTCACTGGCTCGCTCTTTGGGGACGATCGCGATCCCTCGATAGGGCGTGGAGCAATCCAGTCCGACAGCCTTGAGCCAGAGAAAATTAACTTCCGCCATCTCGAGCGTGGGTTCGGGCTGGTTGGTGACAAGTAGGGTATGGTCCAGGGGAACGACTGGAGCTTCAATGTCAGGGTGACCCTGTACCGCTTCAAACAGATTGCGCTGATAAAAACGCCGGTCAATCAATTCAGCCCAAGGGCCCATTCCCCTTATTTTTTGATAATACGGATCTTGAAAAACCTGTGCGTCACGGATCGAGTACATCGCAAGCGACGGTGGCCAGTCTGAGGCCGTCGTTTGAAACCGCACCGCTGAATCAATCCCATTCACAGTCTGCATGATGCGCAGATGTTTAACATACCAAAGCGACCACTCTGCTTGCAGTGTGGGTGTTGTGATCCCACTTTGACTCATGAAAATCATGCAATCACTCCTCATGTTTTCAATTGATCTGCAGTCCGGATTGTTTGATCACCGGTCCCCATTTGGCTGTTTCTTCATCAATATGTTTTGAAAAAGCTTCGGGTGGACCTCCGACTGGTTCATAACCGATTTTCAGTAACCGTTCGCGCATTTCAGGGTCACGCAAGGCTTGATTGAAGGCTTTGTTGAGTAGCAATATTTCATCACGGGGTGTGCCAGCGGGGACTAATACGCCATTCCAGGAGGTCACGGCATACCCAGGCACGCCAGCTTCAGCAATCGTGGGGAGTTCCGGCAGACTTGCCGAGCGCTTGGCACCTGTGGTTGCGATGGCGCGTACACGGCCAGAAGCCACATGTGGCAATAGCGTGGAAGGTTCTCCAAACACCATGTCTACTTCTCCAGCCATGACAGCTGCGGCAGCCGGACCACCTCCTTTATAGGGAACATGTAAAAGCTTCACTCCTGCCATGTCGCTGAAAAGTTGTCCGGTTAAATGGTTGATGGCGCCATTGCCACTTGAGCCATAGGTCAAGCGACCTGGGTTGACGCGGGCGGCATCAATGATGTCCTGTACAGTTTTGAAAGGCAGATTTGCGTTCACAACGAGCATCTGTGGCACAGAGGTCAGAAAAATGACCGGTGCAAAATCTTTTTCTTCGAAGGGCATATCTTTATAGAGATGCCGATTGATGGAGTGTGTCCCAGAGTAGGCAAACACCATTGTGTAGCCATCTGCGGGTGAACGGGCTGCCGCAACAGCACCAATATTACCGGCGGCTCCGCCCCGGTTATCGATGATCACTGGCTTGCCTAAGGTTTCGGCAACCGGATTGCCGAGCAGTCGTGCGATGACGTCTGCACCGCCGCCCGGTGGCCATGGCACGATCCATTTGATCGCGTGGTCAGGATAGGGGTCAGCAAGAACAGGACGGCTCGCCACCAGCAGGCAAGCGCAGAGGAACAGACTCTTTAAAAAAGAATTTTTCATTTTTTTGTCTCATTTCTAGTTCACGCAGATTCAAGTCTGCGTTGATTGACTGCTTTGACTACTAACGACTTTACAGCTGAACTGAAGTTTTACCGATCCCCTCGAATTCTGCAATGATCAGGTCTCCTTTTTGTGCAAACGGCATGCCACACCAGCTACCTGTCGTGATCACTGTTCCAGCAGGTACTGTCGGTCCCTGTGAGGTGGCGTATT
>CANBUF010000110.1 GCA_947372575.1 Alcaligenaceae bacterium
CTGTCTTCGATCGCGGCATCATTTTTGAGCGAGCGGATGGCGCGCGCAGCAGGCCTGTTCGGGGCGGTGATGTTTTCAAAAGGTTTTGTCCAGTCAGGGATTTGCCGATTGCATGTGCCACCGTAATTGTTGAAGGTAATAGGCGAAAGTACGACAGGCACGGCAGAAGATGCTGCGGCAGCACGTGAGAGTTTTACCTCATTCAAGTCCGAGCATATCCCGTCAAAAATACGTTGTGAAAAAATAAATCGTGAGCCTGTCGATATGTCTGTTGCCGAGGCCAGAATCATCGGGCCTTTGCCTCGTTCGAGATCACCAAAGGTTGCATCATTAAAGAGGATGTCGTCATACAGAGCGGCAGCCATTTCTGAGCGGCCCCAGCCGTTTGACCACAGATCGCCCCAGTTAACAGGGTTGACAAAGCGAGCAATCAATTCGCCTTGTACGTCGCGTTTTAAAAAACGTTTTTCATACTGATTGAACAGCTGCTCGCCATACAGACCATAGGCAAGCGCGGTAAAGCTGCCACCCGATACACCTGTGATGATGTCAACCTCATCAATCAATTTGATCTTGTTGCCTTTAGGCCCAACAACTTCCGTACGATTCAGAAACTCCAGTACGCCGTAGGAAAAGGCGGCAGCCCGCATCCCCCCACCAGAAAAAGCGAGGATCAGCAGATTCTCGCGATCACCCGTTGGTGGTTCACGGGTTTCGTAGCGGTAGCCATATTCAGGATTTGCTTGTTTGATCGGAGGGTTGACGGGACGCGTGGCGCATCCTGTCAGAAGCAGCAGAATTGATGTCAGACTCAAACACAGCAGTCGATGTAATGGCTTCATACCGTTGCGACTAATAATGAATTATTTTTTATAACCAGAAAAATTTTTCTGTGTTCTGATTTTCGTATGCTGCACGAGTTTGCCATCATCGTCTTTTGATTGATAGACAAATTTATTGTCGTCAATCGAGACGATGAGGTCTTCGGTTGTATGACCTTTTGGCATCAGGTCCTCGATTTTAAAGCCTGCCTGTTTGAAGAACTCTTGTTTGTCATCTTCGTCCGCGAGTTCGCCATTGGCTTTTACGTAGTCAGGAATTGCATGCAAGTCGACGATCTTTTCGAACAAGGAGCCGTTCTTGATTTGCCATTCGCTTGCAACGTTGACAAGCCAGGCGGCCTCGAGTGTGGCACCGTCTTTGTATTTAAAGGACATCACGATTTGACCGTGGCTGTTGACTACGCCATTGGCGAGGTAGTCATCAACCGCGGCGAGTTTCATCTCGCCAGACATCGCGTTGTCATCGGGTCCGTTGGGCTCGGTGTACTCGCTATACCAGCGACCAAGAATGGCTTTTTCTTCTGCCGTTTGTGCGCAGGCAAACTGCGTTGCCGTCGCAAGACAGAATGTCAAAATGAGAGCAACGCGTTTGAGCATGATGGACCTTTAATTCATGATGGATTAATAACCGACAGCCTGGCCATCCCGACGATGATCCGAACCTGCAACATACGCAAAAGGTGCTTGAGTATCGGTTTGCGCGTCCAGCCGCTTGATCAGTTGCGCACTGCCAAAGTCCAGACTGTCTGGTGGCGTGACGGTGGGGACGTGCCCCATTGCGATCAGCCCATCGACAACCTGCTTGCTGACGGCATGTTCGAGCATCAGTGTGCCGACATCATTGATACGCCAGCGTGGAGCGTCTGAGCAAGCCTGCGGGTTATGTTGTTCGACAACATGTCGCAACACCATCTGCATGTGTCCCTGCGCTTGCATGTTGCCGCCCATCACGCCAAACGCCATTTCAGGTTTGCCATCACGCGTCATGAATGCCGGGATGATGGTGTGCATCGGACGTTTGCCGCCGCCGACCAGATTAGGATGGCCTGGGGTGGTGACAAATCCGGAACCGCGATTTTGCAGTGCGATCCCGGTGTGCGGAACTACAACGCCAGAGCCAAAGCCTTTGAAATTTGATTGGATAAATGAAATCATCCGGCCTTGGGCGTCAGCAGCGCATAGATAGACCGTACCGCCTGAAGGTGGCTGACCTGGAGCATAGGTGCCGGCTTTTTTGGGATGAATGAGTTTTGCGCGCTCGCGGGCGTAGGCTGGTGTGAGCATTGCTGCTGCACTAACCTTCATATGCGATGGCTCAGCAACGTGCTCGTACAGGTCGGCAAAAGCGACACGCATGGCTTCGATTTCGAGATGCATGCGCTCGGGTGAGCCTGGCTGTGTTTCGTTATAAGGCAGGTGCTCGATGATATTCAACGCTAGCAGCGCGGTCAGTCCCTGGCCATTGGGTGGGATTTCATGCACATCGTACCCACGGAAGTTGGTCGAGATCGGCTCAACCCAGTCAGCCTGATGTGCGGCCAGATCGGCCTCAGTCAGTGCTGCGCCGTGTTCAGCGGCAAAGGCCGCAATCATCTTGGCCAATCGACCACGATAAAACGATTCACCATGAGTGCGGGCGATGTCTTCGAGCGTGTCGGCTTGATCCGCGAACTTCCAGATTTCGCCGGCAGCAGGTGCTCGCCCATTGGGGATAAAGGCCTTGAAGCCAGGAAAATTTGCCAGCTCTGTGGCGGCTGCTGCCCACTGGCGCGCAATGACAGGGCTGACAGGAAAGCCTTCGCGGGCATGACGAATCGCATCGCGGAATAAATCTTCAAAAGGCAGGTTGCCAAATTTTTTAGACAAGGCCACCCACTGTGATACAGCACCCGGAACGGTGACGGTTTCCCAGCCGCGATCCGGCATCGTTGCCTGGCCTTTAAAGCGCTCTGGTGACCAGGCCGCAGGCGCGCGACCGGAAGCATTCAAACCATGTAGTTTCTGACCATCCCAGATCAATGAAAATCCATCACCACCGATCCCGTTCATGGTGGGCTCGACAACCGTCAGTGTGATGGCCGCGGCAATCGCAGCATCAATGGCGTTACCGCCGCGCTCGAAGGCTGCGGCGCCGGCCTGTGAGGCGAGCGGTTGCGATGTAGAGACCACATTACGGGCGAGGACAGGTTGACGACCAGATTGGAAGGGAAGTTGCCAGTTCATGAAAAGGGGTATTCCTGGAAAAAAGGACAAGGGAATGTTTCGGGGGTTTGACTGGCACTATCATAATCCGCAGCGAGCCTCTGTGCTTGTTCTGGCGAGGTTGCACTGGGTTCGAAGGTGTGAAACTATCAAAAGGTCATGCAATAAACAGCTATGTAATTGTTTGCTGCGGCATTCCCCGGCAAAGACGGCTCCGCCCACCTCAGACTCAAGTTCTGAGTGCCTCGTTCCTAAAAATACTGACTCAGTTCAGGAGACAGCACGTGCAAGTCCTCAGACTCAAATTCCTTTTTGCTTGTGCCGTGGCTTTCAGCACGAGCATTGTTTTCTCCTGCGCGCAAGCAGCCTATCCAGACAAGCCGATCCGCCTGATTGTTGGCTTTACCGCGGGGGGGACTGCGGATACGGTGGCGCGGATTCTTGGTGTGTCGATGGGTGCGGCATTGAATCAGACTATTGTGGTTGAGAATCGTGTGGGTGCGAACGGCAACCTGGCGACTGAGTCTGTGGCGCGTGCGGCCCCGGATGGATATACGATTTTTTTCACATCAGTTGGCCATGCTGTGAACCCCTCGCTATACAAGTCGGCACGCTACGATCCCGTCAAGGATTTCACGCCGATCGGACAAGTGCTGAGTGCCCCAAACGTACTGGTTGTGCCCGCGAACTCTCCCTTTCAGAATGTTAAAGAATTGATTGCCTATGCGCGAGCCAATCCAGGAAAAGTTGACGTAGCCTCGTCGGGATTCGGCAGCTCTGTCCATCTCTCTGCGGAATTGTTCATGCAGGCGACGGGCGTCAAGCTCTCGCATATCCCTTACAAAGGCACGAGTGTGGCAATACCGGATTTAATGGCTGGTACGGTTGCCATGATGTTCCCCAACCTGCCCACCATCATCCCGCTGATCAGGTCGGGTAAGTTGCGTGCACTCGGTGTGACGACAGACACGCGCTCGCAGGCCGCTCCCGATATTCCAACACTGGATGAAGCCGGCGTGCCTGGGTACAACATGTCAACCTGGTATGGCCTGGTCGGGCCCGCGCATATGGATCCTGCGGTTGTCCAGCGATTGAATGATGTATTGCAACAGACACTTGCAGAGCCGTCCATTCGTAAGCAACTTAATGACCAGGGCGTTGATATTGTTTCGGGTTCTGCGCAGGCCTTTGGTCAGATGATTCAATCCGAGACGGACAAGTGGGCTAAGCTGATCAAGCAAGCCGATATCAAGATTGAATGAGGTCAAGAAGAAAAGAAAGCGGGCGTCAAAAGTTAGCGGGCGCACGAAAGTCGGCGCAAGAAGAATGAAGGAATAAAAAAATCGCCGTTTAGAGATTTGCCGTTTAGACAAACGAAAGCGCTAAGACCGGACATGCAGCCTTAGCGCCTGGATTTAAGCCGCTCCGTACAGCCCCCGAGGCCTGTGATGGCCTAGGGACTGACGGATGGCTTAAGCAACTGCGTGCAGGGCTTTTTTCACCGTTGCAAAGATCTCATCGATCTGCGCTTCGCTGACGATCAGCGGTGGCGAGAATGCCAGTGTGTCGCCTGTAAAGCGAATCATAATGCCCTGCTGGAAGCAGTTGAGAAACGCATCGTAGGCACGTGTGCCTGGCGCGCCTGGACGTGATTCAAGCTCAACGGCACCCATCAGCCCCAGGTTGCGAATGTCTTTGACATGCGGTTCGCCACGCAGTGCGTGAATAGCCGCCTGGAATTTGGGAGCCAACTGGTTGGCGCGCTCAAACAGACCCTCTCTGCTGTAGATATTTTGTGCGGCGATACATGCAGCCGCGGCGGTGGGGTGTGCAGAGTAGGTATAGCCGTGGAACAGTTCAATCGCGTTATCAGGGCCCGCATTGACGATCGCGTCATGGATCTGACGGCTGGCGGCGACTGCAGACATTGGGATGGAAGCGTTGTTGATCGCTTTAGCCATCGTGATCATGTCAGGCGTCACACCAAAATATTCGCTGGCTGTGGCTTTACCCAGACGTCCAAAACCCGTGATGACTTCATCAAATATCAACAGGATGCCGTACTTGGTGCAAATGTCGCGCAAGCGCTTCAGATAACCTTGTGGTGGAATCAGCACGCCTGTTGAGCCTGCAACGGGCTCAACGATGACGGCAGCGATGGTCGATGCATCATGGAGTGCAACCAGACGCTCGAGATCGTCGGCCAGATGTGCGCCCCAGGTTGGCTGACCCTGGCTATAGGCGGCATGTTCAATGCTGTGCGTGTGTGAAATATGATCCACACCAGGAATCATGTTGGCTGCAAACGCTTTGCGGTTGGTAGAAATGCCACCGACCGAGATCCCCCCAAAACCTACACCGCTGTAACCGCGCTCACGACCAATCAGGCGCGTACGCTGTGCTTCACCGCGCGAACGGTGATAGGCGAGTGCAATTTTTAGAGCCGTATCGACAGCCTCGGAGCCCGAGTTTGCAAAAAAGATGCGATCCATACCGGCCGGCATGACTTCAGCAACTTTAGTCGCCGCTTCAAATGCGAGTGGGTGTCCCATCTGGAACGAAGGCGCATAGTCCATTTCGGTCATCTGCTTATACACGGCTTCGATTATTTCTTCGCGGCCATGGCCAGCGTTGACGCACCAGAGACCCGCACAACCATCCATGACGCTGCGGCCATCTACCGTGGTGTAGTACATGCCTTTGGCTGATTTCAGCAGACGTGGTGCTGCTTTGAACTGCTTGTTCGCAGTAAAGGGCATCCAGTAGTTGGACATGTCCAGTTCGCTGGACAGACTGACATTTTCGGTGACGGCATTCATGATGGGTTCCTGGTGAAGGTTGATAAATGACTTTAACGCTCAACCCGTACTCGCTGCCAGTACAGTTTGGATGTTTTGTGGCAAACTGTACTGGCCACCCTAAATGAACCAACACGCGATGCCTTTTAAACAATTTCATCTGGTTTGCGACAGGACTTCTGCAAAGACGCTAGTCGAACAGATTGTCCAGGCAATTCAGGCGGCGATTCAAAGCCGCACCTTAAGGGCAGGGGATCGGCTCCCCTCTGTGCGTGTCCTTGCGCGTGCGCATGCAATCAGCCCCTACACGGTCGCAGAGGCCTATCAGCGACTGGCAAGTGCGGGCCAGACTGAGGCGCACCCAGGGTCAGGTTACCGCGTGGCTGATGCACGCGCTGTAGCGGCAATCGGTGGGCCGACCTGGTCCGCGCCGACGCTCAATGCTGCCTGGTTATTGTCAGATGTCTTTGCGGATCATTCCGTGCCGATTAAAGCCGGATGCGGATGGATGCCGGGCGAATGGCTCGATGAAAGTGATCTGCAACATGCGCTGCGTGCGATGGGGCGACTGCCTGGCCCGCGCTTTGGTGGGTATGGACACCCTTACGGAATGGGGGCGTTGCGCGAACAGATTGCAATCATTTTGAGGCGTAATGCGATCGATGCAAACACCTCAAATGTGTTGTTAACCCAGGGCGCTACGCAGGCTCTCGATCTGGTCGTGCGCACAATGCTTCGTCCCGGCGATACGGTCCTGGTTGAGGATCCTTGTTATTGCAATTTGCTGCAGATTTTGCAGTTGGCAGGCTTGCGTGTGATTGGT
>CANBUF010000111.1 GCA_947372575.1 Alcaligenaceae bacterium
TGATGGTTCAGATGACGGCAATGTTTGCGGGCATTTTGAATCGGGCGTATTCAACTGTCACCAATATCGGGGCCAACATATGGATCATGGATCCAGCTGTCAATACACCGACAAGTGCGATCCCAATGCCTGATTATCTGCTGGATGCCGCTCGCAGTATGAAAGGAGTTAAGTTTGCCATTCCCCTTTATGTTGGCGGGGCGATGGTCAAGCTCGACCAAGGAACTTACCAGTCTGTCATTGTGATTGGACTGGATGACACCAGTCTGTTTGGTCGACCTGCGCTCAAGTCGGGCAACATCCAGGACTTGTATGCAGATAATGCCTTCGTTGTGGTCGACGATGCCGAGTTTTCAAAGATGGGAAACCCGAGTGTCGGGACGCACTTTGAGCTCAACGATCACCGTGGCATGATCACAGGGATTGCCAAAGTTGCTGCGAATGGACTCAATGGTGTCCCGACCCTTTACACCACCTATAGTCGAGCAATTGAGTACATACCCACCACGCGTTTTACAACCTCTTATATTTTGCTGCAGCCGGCGTCACCAACAGACATTCCTGCCATCAAAAAAATGTTCGCAGACTTAGGGTATGTGGCCAGAACCGAGGATGAGTTCAATCAGCATATTGCCTCGTTCTATACCTATCAGACGGGCGTCGGCACCAATATCCTTTTGATGACCATCATCAGCTTCATTATCGGACTATCTATTTCAGGCCAGACTTTTTACTCATTCATTCTCGAAAATCTTGAAAAATTCGGTGCACTCAAAGCGATTGGTGCACGCACTGAGCAATTGATCTACATGATTTTATTCATGGCACTATTTACTGCCCTGACAGGCTATGGACTGGGCGTGGGACTAGTCACGCTCGTGATCACCTTTGCGCGTGCAAACTTACCGAACTATGCCGCCATGATTACCTACTGGAACCTGGCGCTGGCTTTTTTCATGGTGTTAATCATTGCTGCCTTATCCAGCTATGTGGCCATACGTAAAGTCCTGAAAATCGAACCGTTTGAGATTTTCAGGGGCTAAGAGGCATCCGTCGGTCAAATCGGGGGCGTACTCACGGGACAAGCATCACGCCACCACGCACACCCCGCTCGACGGTCCCATAGCGCTGAGCAAACACGGGGGGCAAGATCCTCGCCTCGGGTGATGACAGCCATAACCGCAAGAGATGGCGCTTTTGAGCTGGTTCGGCATAATCTTCGAAGGCAGTACGATCATGCAACAGTGTGTGATTGTGTACAAACTGCATATCACCTGGTTCGAGTCGCATTAAAAAATTCAGCCGAGTATCATTGGATAAGCGATCAAAGCAATCCAGCGCCTCGACATGCAGCGCACTCAGTCGCATCGCATCTGGAAACCGCTGCGCCGAATCGATGTACTGGCGTTGATAGATGGTGGACATCAGCCCTGCATACCAGTTGAACACCGGGATTTCAAAATAAGGTTTGTACCCTGCTGGCACCTCTCCCCTGCGATCTGTCGCAATTGGATCAAACAGTGCGGCCGCAAGCTGCGGATAATCACGGCGCATTTCGTTGTAAATAGTGTTTGACGAGACCAGCGCGGAATCTCCACCAGCTTTGGCTTGTTGCAGGCACAGCAAGCCTACGATGTCACAAGAGTCGGTATGGAATGTCTGACGCTCATGCGTCTGATAGATCCGTACATTCGGATCATCGGCCTGCAGCCCTATATCCATCACATGCCCCAGCACATCGCCCTTTGCATTTTGCTCACGGGGATTGCCCAGATGTGCACCAAAGCCATAAAACACCGCAGCACTGATTTCAGTCGACCATATCTGGACAGGAAGTGATTTGACCAGTGCAAAGCCAGGACCATGAATCAGGTGATCATGCAGGGCTCTCAGACGCGTGTGCAAGGTAGGGAGAACAAAATTCTCCCGATTAATCTGACGAACATCTGCATTTTGCTCCAGACACTGGCGGGCTGCCTGCTCCAGCTCGCCAAGCTCGGAGTCATTGAGCGCGAATTGCCAATCCCCAGCAGCCTGGGCCTGCGGCCCAAACCAGGCGCTAGGGCAATTTATATGTGGCGGAAGTTCATTGACGAGCATGGTTCACCCTGTTTACTTGTTCTAAGTTGTTTTAGCGCTAATATCTGCGAAAACAATCATATCCGAATCTCCAGAACGCACGGCCTGAGCAGGCCCCACTTATCGACCATGAATTTGCAACGTTTTATCCTGATCGTTTTGAGTTTGTTAAGCCTGCAGTGTTGGGCCGATGACTACCCGAGTAAGCCGATTCGACTCATCGTTCCATTTTCCTCTGGTGGAGGTAATGATGCCGTGGCACGTGTGATTGCCCAGCAACTCACCACCCAGCTTAAACAATCCGTCGTTGTTGAAAACCGCCCGGGTGCGGGGGGCGCAGTTGGCGCTGAAACAGCCGCCCGCAGCACGCCCGATGGGTACACACTGTTTTTAGGCGGCGTTGGTAGTCTGGCCGTCAATCCCAACCTGATTTCAAAATTACCGTACGACGCGCTCAAGGATTTTGATCCAATTGTATTGATTGCCTCAGCGCCCTCTGTACTGGTCGTGTATCCCGGCCTACCTGCCCAGAACGTCGCAGCGCTCATCGCAATGGCAAAAAAAGAGCCTGGCAAAATAAATTACGCCTCAAACGGTAACGGCAGTTCAGCGCACATCGCCGCCGTCATGTTCACCACCATGGCAGATGTGGATATGGTTCATGTCCCTTATAAAGGACTTTCGCCTGCACTCAATGATCTGCTGGTTGGCAGAGTGGATTTGATGTTCAGCAGCATCGTAGCCATCATCCCCCAGATTCAGGCTGGAAAACTGCGTGCACTGGCGGTGACTGGTACCCACCGCGCACCTTTGTTGCCTGACGTCCCGACCATGGCAGAAGCCGGACTCCCTGATTATCAGGCGGGATCCTGGTACGGATTGCTCGCGCCTGCCGGCACACCCGCAGCAATCGTCCAGAAGATTCACGATGCGAGTATCCAGGTTCTCAAGCAGGAATCGGTGCGTGCGCAACTCGCAACCGAAGGCGCCGAAGTACTGGGCGGTACGTCGGCAGAGTTTGCCGCACATATCCAGACGGAATTTAAAAGAATGCAAACCGTGATTCGAGAAGGTCGAATCCAAATAGACTAAAGGAGTCAATATGAGCGAAGCGTCACAAGACAACACCTATACGCTAGGCATTGCCAAGTTTGTTTCAGGTCTGCAATACGAGGCGATCCCGTCTGAGGTGCGCGCTCGCATCAAACTCCTGATTCTTGATTCGCTTGGTTGCGCGTTATATGGCTCGCACCTGGAATGGTGCCGGATTCTGCAGGACACCCTCACCCGCGTGGATCAGACGCGCGACTGCGCCATCTGGGGGACATCACACCGATTATCCGCGCCACACGCCGCACTGGTCAACGGTACGGAAGTACAAGGTTTCGAACTCGACGACGTCCATCGCGCGGGCGTCCTGCACGTGGGAGCCGTCGTATTGCCTGCGCTCATCTCACTGGCCGAAACCCACCCCTCCATGACAGGACGGGATTTTCTGACCGCGGCAGTCGCGGGCTACGAAATCGGACCGCGCGTAGGTCTGTGCATGGGTCCCGAACATATTGGTCAGGGGTGGCATTCGGGCGCTACGCTTGGTGTGTTCTCTGCAGCCGCAGGCGCTGCACGCGGGCTGGGTCTGAACGTAGACAAGACTGTGCACGCCCTGGGTATCGCAGGCACACAGGCTGCGGGCCTCATGGCCGCACAATACGGCGCGATGGTCAAACGCATGCACGCTGGACGCGCCTCGCAGAGTGGCCTATATGGCGCCCTGTTTGCCGAAGGTGGTCTGACGGGAATTATCAATGTGCTCGAATCCGAATATGGTGGTTTTTGCACGACCTTTTCGCGCTCGACGGATCGCTTCAACCTGGCAGAGCTCACCGCAGGCTTTGGCGAAGTCTGGCAGACGATGGCCATTGCGCTTAAATTCTATTCTTGCGTCGGCAGCAACCACACCACGCTTGATGCGATTCGCGAACTACAAGAGCAAAAACATTTCACTGCGCACGATATTGAGCGCATCAAGGTACACGGCTCACAAGTGACGATGGATCACGTTGGCTGGAAATATCAACCGCAGGGGCTCACCTCAGCACAGCTCAACCTGCCCTTCTGCGTGGCCACCTATTTGCTCGAAGGCGACTGTTTTGTTGAACAATTCAACGACAGCATTGTTGCCGACCCAGCGCGCATGGCGCTTGCCGAAAAAGTCGAGGTTTATCACGACGCAGATATTACGGGGCGTGGTGCGAAATTCCGCCATATGGTGCGTGTCGAGGTCGTACTCAAATCCGGTGAGACGCTCTCATGCACAAAAGAATATGCGCGCGGCAGCGAGCGTAACTTTGCAAGCGACGCTGACGTGATTGCAAAATTCGAAAAGCTCGCCCGCCATGCATTGCCACAAGCACAAGTCGAAGCCTTACGTGACGCCGTGCTCGGGATGGATGAATTACCGAGTGCCCGTCAACTGGCGGAACTCCTCACCAAGAAATAAATAAGTGTCATTCTCATTTGCTAACGATACAGATTCTCATTTAGAATAACGTATTGTTAGCTTTTGATTAGATTTGTCACATTTCTGTGGCATCCTGCATGCCATGTTTGTGACAGCTCGCCCTCGCCATCGCCTAAAATATATTTGCAGTGTGATTAGCTTAATCACCGGGATGGTGTTCGCCCCTGCCGGACAGGCAGAAGAAAACGATTTTCAATACTTCACCGGCAACTTGCAAAGTACCTGGGTCTGGCAAAAACACCCAGGATTTGCTTCACCCTATTCTGGCCCTTCGAGCCTGAGCGGGGATCCAGAAGTCGGCCACACCATCACAGCTACGGCCTTTATGGGTGCCCGTCCCTGGAAGGGAACGGAGTTCTTCCTGGATCCTGAGGTTTCACAAGGTCTGCCCTTTTCAGGACTACATGGCTTTGGGGGCATCACGAATGGCGAAGCCCAAAAAGCTGGAAGTCCAGACGCAGTCGCCTATTGGGCGCGTGCGTTTGTACGCCAGACCATTGGCCTGGGAGGGGGCACTGTCGAACAAGAAGCCTCGTTCAATCAGTTTGCCGGCACAGTCGATAAGCGCCGCCTGGTATTTACTGGCGGTATTTATGCCATCACTGATATTTTTGATCAGAACGCCTATGCGCATGATCCGAAAACCCAGTTCTTAAACTGGGCCATGATGGATTATGGCGCCTGGGACACACCTGCTGACGCACGCGGCTACACGCGTGGTCTCGCCATGGAGTACTACGGTGAGGAGTGGGCGTTCAGAATTGGGCGCAATTTATTGCCGGTCGAATCTAATGGCCTGCAGCTCAATGGAGACTGGTCCGGCTCCTATAGCGACAACGTCGAAATAGAAAAGTCGTACGAAATTTTTGATCAGCCGGGCAAACTGCGGGTGTTGGGATTTCGAAATCAGGCGAACTTTGGCAACTTTAATGATGCACTCGCTTATGCACAAAAAAATGGCGGCGCACCAGACGTGGCCAATGTCCGCACGCTCCAGAGCAAGTACGGTTATGGCTTGAGTCTTGAACAAAGCATCACGGATGATATCGGTATGTTCGCCCGCTATAGCTGGAATAACGGTCAGACAGAGGCCTATTCGTTTACCGAAATCAACAACTCGGCATTAGTCGGACTATCAATCAAAGGCAATAAGTGGAGTCGTCCCGATGACATCCTGGGACTTGCTTACGCGTCAAACGGCATTTCAAATGCCAATATCGATTATCTGAAGGCCGGGGGCTCGAACTTCTTTTGTGGCGATGGCAACATCAACTATCAGCGCGAAGGGATCTTTGAGATGTACTACAGCATGAAAATCAACTCCGTATTATGGGCCACCGCGGATTTTCAACGGATCAACAATCCTTGTTATAACGCTGATCGCGGGCCGGTCAATGTCTACTCGGTACGCATGCACTTTGAGTATTGATTACGCAATCGTCACGCAATGATCCATGCTTGATCCGTGTGTGATTCATTTGTAATTCATACTTGATCCATGCTTGATCATCAAAAACCACCCAATACTGTATTCACCAGACAATTGACTGCCCGGCATAATCAATAAACTGTGCGCCCGTGCTCACGTTCAAACCCTCCAGAGCAGTGAGCATCGATCCTGCCGCAATCTCAGGCTGCAGGCAGTCCTCTTGTTTAACAAAAGGTGTGGTGAGCGTTGAAGCCACCGTTCCTGGTTGCAGCGCGACGAATATGGCTTCTGGTTTTTTACGCAGGGTTTCGATGGCCGCACACTGCAACAACATGTTGAGTGCCGTCTTGGACGCGCGATAACCATACCAGCCCCCCTTCTTGTTATCCCCGATGCTCCCCACACGCGCAGAAAGCTTAGCGTAAATCGCACGCTGTTTACCATCGAGCAATGGCATAAAGTGCTTCATCACCAGCGCAGGACCGATCGCATTGATCTGAAAACTGCGCATCAGACGCTGTGCATCCAGTGCTTGTAAACTTTTTTCGGGTCCCTGACCATCGATCGTCAGCGCGCCTGTTGCATCGATGATCAACTGAAAAGGTCCATGGACTGCGACCGACTG
>CANBUF010000112.1 GCA_947372575.1 Alcaligenaceae bacterium
TGATTGTGGACCATGGCCAAGAGTTTCTGAGTGTTTACGCGTACAATCAGAGCGTGCTCAAACAGGTCGGTGATACGGTCAAGGCAGGAGATACGATTAGCTTGGCCGGTAATACGGGTGGACAGCTTGATTCCGCCCTATACTTCGAAATACGACATCGCGGTGCCGCCGTCGACCCCTTGCCATTTCTGGCAAAGTGAAGACAGGACCGGCCGCTAAAGCTTGATCAGCATTCAACTTGGGAACGTGCATGAGCGCTCGGAAATTTCGTAGTCTTGGCTTGATATCAGCAGGTGTATTGGCAGGCGTTTTGCTGAGCCTGGGCATCACTGCAGTTGCACAGCGTGGTAGCTCTCCACTTCCACTGGATGAACTCCGGCAGTTTTCAAGTGTGTTCTCGGCCATCAAAAACAATTACGTCGAGCCGGTGACGGATAAAAAACTGATCGACGGTGCGATTGCAGGAATGCTGTCGGATCTGGACCCACATTCAGCGTACTTGGATGCTGAGGCCTTCAAGGAAATGCAAACCGCAACCCAGGGCGAGTTTGGTGGCCTCGGTATCGAGGTCGGCACTGAGGATGGCGTGGTGAAAGTCATCTCCCCGATTGAGGATACGCCCGCTGCGCGCGCCGGTATCCGCGCGGGCGATCTCATTATCAAGATTGACAATACCTCGACCAAAGGCATGTCGCTCACCGAAGCGGTCAAGCTGATGCGGGGCAAAATTAATACTCCCATCACTCTGACGATCTCACGTCAGGGACAGGCCCAGCCGCTCACGATCAAAATCGTGCGCGATACGATTCGCGTGCGTAGCGTGCGCAGCAAAATGCTGGATCACAACATTGGTTATGTGCGCATTGCGCAGTTCCAGGAAAAAACAGGTGCTGACCTGGTTCGCCATCTGAAAGAGCTGGGCGAAAAAGGTGCACCACGCGGGCTGATTCTGGATTTGCGTAATGATCCTGGTGGTTTGCTCAATAGTGCAATTGGCGTGTCTGCGGCCTTCCTCAAGCCTGATGCCTTAGTGGTTTCAACTGACGGTCGTGCAACGGATTCCAAACATAAATACCTCGCCAATCCGACCGATTATGCGCGCGGCGAAAGTGATTACCTGTCTGACTTGCCAGCCTGGGTCAAGACCGTACCGATGGTCGTGTTGGTCAACGTGGGTTCTGCGTCTGCTTCGGAAATTGTGGCGGGAGCCTTACAAGATCACAAGCGTGCGATCGTGATGGGTAACCAGACGTTTGGTAAAGGGTCTGTACAAGTCGTGCTGCCCATCTCGGACAGCACTGCAATCAAGCTGACAACGTCGCGGTACTTCACTCCCAATGAGCGTTCGATTCAGGCCAAGGGCATCACCCCTGATGTCATTGTGGCTGATACCGCTGAAGGCGATCTTTTCCGCTTGCCGCGCGAAGCAGACTTGCAGCGCCATCTGACGAACAGTCAGGTCGCCGAGGTCGAAGAAAAACTGCAGGAAGCTGAGCCCGAACTTGCCGATACCAGCAAGATTTTCCAGTTCGGCTCACCTGAGGATTTCCAGTTGCAGCAAGCCGTTAATCATCTGGATGGCAAACCTATCGAAAAGGCAGTCGTGCGCCCTAAAGCAACAGCCTCTGCTGATAAAGCAGCAGCTACCGCAGACAAAGCAGCAACCGGGAGCGGTGCAGCTAAAAAATGAACGATGACCAGTTGCTGCGCTATGCCCGGCACATCCTGTTGGATGAGCTCGGCATAGAAGGCCAGGAAAAACTACTGGCTGCGCGTGTATTGATCGTTGGCGCGGGGGGGCTGGGTTCGCCCGCTGCGATGTATCTCGCTTCGGCGGGTGTCGGCCACATCATTCTGGCGGATCACGACACTGTCGAAATCAGTAATTTACAAAGACAAATTCTGCATGCGACGGACCGCCTGGGGCAGCTGAAGGCTGAATCTGGCCGGATATCCATGCTGGCGCTCAACCCTGAAATCGAGGTGCAAACATGTACCCGCAGGATGGATCCAGACGACTTGATGACACAGATTGCCGAGGTCGACCTCGTGCTGGACTGTACTGATAACTTTGCTACCCGGCATGCGGTGAACAGGGCGTGCGTCGCGCATCATAAGCCGCTTGTATCAGGTGCCGCGATCCGCTTTGAAGGGCAGGTGAGTGTGTTTGATCCGCGCGATCCGCATGCGCCCTGTTACCACTGCCTGTTTCCTGAAGCCGATGATGTTGAAGCGTTGAGCTGTGCTACGACGGGCGTCTTTGCTCCCTTGGTTGGCATCATCGGAAGCATGCAAGCCGCAGAGGCCATCAAGGTGATCGCACAAATTGGCACCTCCCTCAAAGGACGTCTCCTGATACTGGACGCACTCGACATGGAGTGGCACAGCGTGCGGGTCAAGCGCGATCCCGGTTGCAGCGTATGCGCGCAGCGATAACTACCCCAGCACGAGTTTGAGCTGGGCATCCATGTGTCTGGTTGGCAAAACCTGCCAGCTGCTTTGTGCAAATCTCAACCAGCTACCTATGACCAGATGCGTGAGCAATGCCGCCATGGCCGTGACCTCGGTTGTCGCAGGCAATATACCCTCTGACAACGCACTGCGCAGTGATTGTCTGAACGAGGCGTCGATACGTTCGGTAATCTGGCTTGCCCGTGTCTGTAATCTTGCATCTTCAGTCACCAAGGCATCGCCGCTTAGTACCCGCGTCATCCCGCGGTTGCGCTCCGCGAAACTCAACATCATGATGGCAATTTGTCGCGCTTGCTCAAGGCCGTTTGGCTGGTTTGCCACGATTTGATTCACTAGCGTAAAAATGGTGGTTTCAATGAATTCAAAGAGGCCTTCGAACATCTGTGCTTTGCTGGCAAAGTGCCGGTATAACGCTGCCTCGGATAGCTGCATCTTTGCGGCGAGTGCTGCGGTAGTAATGCGCCCAGCGTGTGGCTGTTCGAGCATTTCTGCCAGTGTTTGCAGAATCTGATTTTTGCGTTCGCCGGTTTTGCCCGACATAGTCATCCAGCCCGCGGTGTGGTGTTGAAAAACGTCTCGCCCGGTCAGCTGCCGCGAACAGGACGTTTTTGTAACAGTAAGTCTCCGACAGAGTTTACCCGCAAGTCTACAAAGTCAGGGCGCCCACTCTTGCCATGCGCAAACGGTGTGCCAGGATGAAAAACATGAACGCAACGCATCCCTGCGCAGCGTGCGCCACGTAAATTATCCAGCGTGTCTTCGACCAGGATGGCCCGTCGTGGGTCTATACCCTCATGAGCCAGAATGTGGCGCATCAAGGCGACAGAAGGTTTAGGACGATAGTGACCATGGATGCGCATTTGTTCGACGCCCCAGAGGCTGTCAAAACACCTCAGGATGCGCAGATGTTTGAGCACCGCCCGCGCGTAGTGCAAGGGTGCGTTGGTCACCAGCACTTTACGGCCAGGTAGACGATTCAATTTGGCTGCCAGGCCGCGTTCTGCCCGGATCAGTGGCCGCACGTCGAAGCTGTGGCTTTTATGCAGGAATTCGTCGGCACTGATGCCGTGGTGGCGAACCATGCCGATCATGGTGGCGCCGTAGCGTTTCCAGTATTTTGTTCGCAAGATGTTTGCGGTGGCTTCGTCGACGCCAAGACTGTCCATGACCGCAGCAGTCATGCCGATATTGATTTCACCGAATATCTTGTGTGAGGTGTCGTGCAGGGTATTGTCGAGATCAAACAGCCAGACGGGCTGCCGATCAGCGGTTGTGCCGGACTTGGCCACTGTCTCCGACATGCCCGGCACACGCGCACGTTTTGTGCGAATACCGGGAGCTTGCATCGTACGTGCGGATTTCAATGCGTCATCAGTCCGACGAAATCATCGTGCCCACACCGCGATCCGTGAGGATTTCGAGTAACAGGCAATGAGGAACACGACCGTCTACGACATGTACGGATTTGACACCGTTGCGTGCCGCATCCAGGGCAGAGGAAATTTTGGGCAGCATACCGCCAGAAATCGTCCCGTCGGCGAACAATGCATCGATGGTGGTCGCGGATAAGGATCGCAGGAGTTGACCATCTTTATCGAGTACGCCCGGCGTATTGGTCATCATGAGGAGCTTTTCTGCACCAAGGACTTCTGCCATTTTGCCGGCTACCAGGTCCGCATTGATGTTGTAGGCTAATCCGTCTACGCCATAACCGATGGGTGAGATGACAGGAATAAACTGATCGTCTTGCAAGGCCTTGACGACAGCAGGCTCGACGTGCGCGATATCGCCGACATAGCCAATGTCCAGTGGTTGGGAAGGGTCTTCTTTGTTCGGCATCAGTTTTTTGACAGCCTGAATCAGGCAGCCATCTTTGCCGGTTAATCCCACTGCTTTGCCGCCTGCCTCGTTGATCATCAGGACGATATCCTGCTGAACCTGACCGCCAAGCACCCATTCCACCACTTCCATGGTCTCGGCGTCCGTGACGCGCATCCCCTGGATAAAGGTGCCTTTCTTACCGATTTTGCGCAACGCTTCATCGATTTGTGGGCCGCCACCATGGACGACAATCGGATTCATACCGATCAGTTTAAGCAAGACAACATCGTGGGCAAAGCTGCGCTGCAGGACTTCTTCTGTCATGGCATTGCCACCGTATTTGATGACGATGGTTTTCCCATGAAAGTGCTTGATGTAAGGCAGGCTTTCGGAGAGTACTGTTGCAACGACTTCACGAGGCATGGATGCTGAGTTGGGCTGGCTTGTCATATGGCGCAGTCTAAGGAGAGGGTATGGACGTGAATCGGAGAGGTGACGTTGGTTATTTTGCTTGCGTCAACTGGCATGAATTGTTCAGGCTGAAATGTACGGCGTGAAGGCCTCAGCCTGCAAGTGCTTTTTCAAGGGTTGCGCGAAATTCGGCATGATCGTATTCCCCCACATAGCGTTTGATGATCTGACCTTGTTTGTCAATCAGGAACGCCGTCGGTGTGAGCTTGACATCGCCAAAGGCCCTCGCGACCAAGCCGCGTGTATCCAGTGCGACGGTAAAAGGGATTTTGCGGGTTTCAACAAAATTGACTACGTAATTCGCCGGATCGTATTGCATGGCGACTGCGACGATCTCGAAACCCTTGTCATGAAATTCATTGAAGTTTTCGATATTCGTCGGTATTTGTGCCACACAGGTCACACAACTCGTTGCCCAGAACTTAACCAGCACCACCTTGCCACGTAACGAGGGCATCGTCAGTTGTTGACCTGACAGGGTCGAAAACGTGACGTCAGGCGCTTGCGCGGCGGGCCTGATTGCCAGCCAGATCCCTGCGGATCCCAGCGCGAGTACACATATCAGGACAAAGAGTTTTTTCATTGGATTGGAATCGCTTCAACTGCGCCCGTTGGTGCTGCGCTAGCGCCTGCAGCGGGGGCTCCAGTGGAGCCATCTGTAATGGGTGCGCTCTCGCCAAGTGGTCTGCCTGCGGACGTCTGGGTGCCCGACATACTGTCAAGTTTGTTTGCCTCGACAGGCGAAATGATTTTGAAGAACTTTTCGACGCGCTTGACACCACTGACCTGAGAGGCTGCTGTTGCGGCCAGGTCGCCTTCGCGCTGCGTCACCATGCCCATCAGGTAGACGACGCTGCGATCTGTGGTCACAACGATTGTGCGGGAAGGGATTTCTTTTGTGGTGGCCAGCGTTGTCATGACCTTTGAGGTGATCCAGGTGTCGTTGGTGATGACACTGAACGGAGAAATCTCCTGCACCACAACAATCTGGTTGGAGACGGACTTAACGTTTTCAACTTTTCTGGCAATTTCGCCCGCTTGTACCTTGAGCTCTTCGATGAGGGCTTCGCCCGTCAGCAACACCACACCCTGATAAACGGTTGCATTGATCCGTGCGCTGTCACCAAAGCGCGTACGCATCTGGTTATTGACTTTGAGCTCAATGAGCTTGTCTTCACCCTGTTGCTCCGCTGAGCGGCGATCTACCACCACAAGACCCGTAGCAGCCGCTGCGCCACCAATGGCCAGACCAATACAGCCTTGCAGCGACGTCACAGTGATTCCTAGCATGGCAGCGAACACAAGCGGACGGATTAAACGGGTAGGAAGATTCATGCAGGGTCTCCGAGCAAGAGCGAATCAATGCCATCACACAACATGTGAAGCAGCAAAATATGGACTTCCTGAATGCGCATTGTTCGCTCATGCGGGACGCACAGGTGAATATCCTGCGGCAGCAACATGTCGCCGATTGCACCCCCACCTTTACCGGTGAGCGCAATGACAAGCATGTCGCGCTCGTGCGCCGACTGTATGGCGAGCTGGACGTTGGCAGAATTCCCGCTGGTCGAGATGGCCACCAGAATGTCTCCAGGCTGACCGAGTGCGATGACTTGCCTGGAAAAAATCTGATCAAAGCCGTAGTCGTTGCCGACAGCCGTCATGATCGAGGTATCTGTGTTGAGTGCGACGCCCGCCAGCGGCAGGCGATCCCGTTCAAAGCGACCCACAAGCTCAGCAATGAAATGCTGAGCATCGGCCGCTGAACCACCGTTGCCGCAGGCGAGGATTTTTGCGTTGTTTGTCACGCTGCCAAAGCATAAGTCGATTGCGCCGAGCATGGGCTCGGTCAAGGTCTCCATGCTGCGCTGAGTTGCAGCAATGTTGT
>CANBUF010000113.1 GCA_947372575.1 Alcaligenaceae bacterium
CACGTGGTGACTGGGAGATCGATGCCCCGCATGTTGATTCAAGCTTGCTCCTCAGCCAGGGAGACGGCTTGCATTGGACTGCGCAGACGCAGCAATTTGCAGCACGGCCGCGCGTAATAGTTGCGGCCTGTGCACCGGTGTTGATTGCAGTGAGCTGGACGCCATGTTGACCGTATCAACAGACTCGACTCAGGCCTTATTTGCGTGCGATGTGCTCCTGCCAGCAGGCTGGGCAAAGAATGTATTACTGGAATGGAATACGGCTGGAATTCTGACGACGATCAGGCCTGTCACAAGCAAACCCGAACATATTTCTCAGGCAGCTGGTCCTGTGATTGCAGGGATGCCCAATCTGCATTCCCACGCTTTTCAGCGCGCATTTGCGGGATTAACGGAATTTCGCAGTACCCAGGAAGATAGCTTTTGGAGCTGGCGCGAACTGATGTATCGGTTTGCTGGACGAATCACTCCAGATCAGTTAGAAGATATTGCAAGCTTTCTGTATATAGAAATGCTGCAGGCAGGCTATACCTCGGTCTGTGAGTTTCATTACCTCCATCATGATCAGGCTGGTCGTCCCTACGCGGACGATGCCGAGCTTTGCCTGCGACTGATCCGGGCTGCCGCCCGGGCAGGGATTGGACTGACGCTGTTGCCGGTTCTTTACCAGACGAGTGGTTTCGGTGGTCAGCCCCCGGGGCTTGGGCAGAGGCGTTTTATCCGTTCTACGGAAAATATACTCAGGTTGATTGAACGTCTGAAACTGCAGGCAGCTCAGCAGAACGCCTCTGGCCATGCCCTGAACGCTCGTTTAAAGGTGGGCCTGGCACCGCATTCCTTGCGCGCGGTGACTCCGCAGAGTCTGACGGAGTCTGTTGCCGGATTGCACGCCATGGATCCGCTTGCGCCTGTCCATATTCATATCGCTGAGCAGCGTCAGGAAGTCCAGGATTGTCTGGCCTGGAGCGGACAGCGCCCTGTGCAATGGCTGCTGGACCACGCCGAGGTCGATGCGCGATGGTGTCTGGTGCATGCCACGCACCTGAGTGCGCCAGAGATCGTCGGTCTTGCCACCTCGCAGGCTGTGGTCGGACTGTGCCCCACGACCGAAGCCAATCTGGGAGATGGCGTGTTCCCGCTTGCAGCGTATCAACAGGCGTGCGGCCGCTGGGGGATTGGCTCGGATAGTCATATTTGTGTCAACGCAGCCGAAGAGCTGATGTTGCTTGAGTACGGTCAGCGACTGACGCTGGGGCGGCGTAATGTCCTCGCCACCCAAAATCAGCCACAGGTCGCGACTGCCCTGGTGCTACAAGCCGTCGCAGCAGGGGGGCAGGCGAGTGGGCAGGCAGCTGGACTGTTGGAGGGGAATTCGGCGGATATGGTTGTGTTCAATGAGAATCATCCTGCTCTCGTTGGACTCGATGCGCCGAGTATGCTGGCTGCGCATCTTTTTGCGAGTCATCGCAGCAGTGCGATTAGCAGTGTCTGGGTGGCCGGCGTCGAACACGTGCAACGCGGCATTCATAAGGATTACGCTCGCGCCCTAGAGAGATTTGTTCGCGCGCGCCGTGCCTTGCTGCAGGACTGAACAGCTCGCGGCTAATGATGCCACTGCACGGCAACCTATGAGGTACCTATGAGGCAACCTATAAGAATGAATAGGGCTGTAAAATCAAACGTGTAACCTTAGGCAATCTCTCTAATTCAGGGAAGTGTATGGCTCGAACCCCCCGCAGTCCGTTCAATGTCATTGGCAAGCTCAAGGATTTTTTTCTGAAAATTGATCCAAATAATCCCAGTCAACTCTCGAGGGTGACCCTCGCATTCATTGCATTCAATTTTCTGCTCTGGACCGTACTGGCCATTATTAGTCAAACAGCACCACACAAGGACAGCATTGAAGAGCTCTTCTGGATGCAGTCTTTTGACTGGGGATATCCCAAGTTCGGGCCGATTTCTACCTGGTGGGTCTCTTTCTGGGTCTCTCTCCTAGGTAGGTCAATCTGGGTGACCTACGTTGCGGGACAATTGAATGTGGCCCTGATGCTGCTCGTTGTCTGGCGGATTGCCTTGCTGATGATGAGCCCGGCAAGGGCGTGCATGGCGGTGGTGCTGACCTCGTTGGTCGCCTATCACAGCATTAACGGCATTCAGGTCAGTTCCAACTTGTTGCAATTGTTTCCGACGGCGTTGCTCCTCTGGTCGCTATTACTGGCAGTCCGGCAGCAGAATTGGTGGCGCTGGGTGCTGGTCGGCCTGGCCGGGACAGTATGTCTGCTGACAAAATACAGTGCCGGGATCTGGATCGCAGTGATGGGTCTCTGGGTGTTACAAGACCCCCGCATGCACCACTGGCGCTCCATGCGTGGCATCCTGATCGCCATAATTGCTGCCATGATCGCAATGATTCCACATATCGAGTGGTTGATCCGCGAGCACGCACCGACTATCCGCTATATGCAGTATCAAGTCAGTGGTGAAGTCCATCATATGGCGCAGTTGGGTAAGTTTTTATTAAGCCAGCTCGGTAAGCTCGCACCCCTGATTGTTGCGATCTTGCTGATAAAAATCAGCTTCAGACGTCATCCTCTTGACCAGGATCCTCTGGCCTCTGCGCCCAATCTCGACACTGAAGGTCGGTTTGTTGTCTTTGCAACCATCGGCCCCATGTTGCTGACCTCCTTGCTCGGGACTTCAGTGATCAGTTTGCATGCCAATTGGGCGACTGCCTACTTTATTTTTCTGGGCGTATTTGCCATGCGCTGGATTCCCGCAATCGATTCGCAGCGAGTATTTGGGCGCGTACTATCCGTTGGCCTGACGATTAATATCCTGATCGCGTGCAGTACGGCACTGTATTTCGGCTTGATCGCTGACTTAACGGGTCGTACCCCCCGGGAGAACTTTCCTGCAAAGCAGCTTGGTATGAAGCTAGACCAGCTTTGGGACAGCCAGGCGCTTGGACCGATGAAAGTCGTGATTGGCGAGACCTGGATCGCGGGCGTGACCTCTGTCACTTCAAAATACCAGCCGCTCGTCATTCCCTATGGTTATTATGCTGAAACTGCGGCGGTCACACCCGAGCTCGTGCAGCGCTGCGGTGCGTTGATCGTGGTCGATGCAGAAGAAACGACACTGAATCCCAAGATGCAGGAGTTCCTGTCGCGCGCAACGATTCGCGGTGAGTTTGAAATTCCGTGGAATCGTTTTAAGAAACAGCCTACTTACAAGGTGAATTGGGCCATCATCGAACCAGAAAGCAAAGGCATGTGTTCTGAATGAGTTTATTTAAAAAATCGGTTGTTTCTGAAATCGCGAATCATTTCAGCGTGGTGCTGTCTACGCTGATTGTTGTATGGCTGAGCGTGATCCTGGTCAGGCTGCTGGGCGAAGCGGCCGCCGGCCGAATCGGTGCCGACGTGGTGGTGGGGCTTTCGGCTTTCACTACCATCGCCGCATTGCCTACCATCCTGGCTGTATCAATTTTTATTGGTGTACTGACAACGATTACGCGTAACTTCCGCGAATCAGAAATGGTGGTTTGGTTTTCAAGCGGTGTGTCCTTATTGAACTGGATCAATCCCGTGATGCAGGTTGCCGTGCCTGTGATGATCGCAACGGGAAGCTTGACGCTCTATGTCACACCTTGGGCGAACCGCGAGATCGAAGATTATCGTGCGCGGTATGAAATGCGCTCCGATATCTCCAAAATTACACCAGGTCAGTTTTTTGAAACCGAAGGCGGCAATCGAATCTTTTTTGCAGAAGGTTCCGAAAAGGACGATACGACGCTTGGACAGGTTTTTATGCGCATTATTGATCCTGACTGGCATGTGTTGGTCACTGCGAACTCGGCACGCACAGAAACGGTCCCGAATGGCGATCGCTTTCTCGTACTTGAACATGGTTATCGCTACGATCTGAAACCTGGTCAGGGTGAAATGAAAATGGCAGAGTTCGATTCGTTTGGCGTACGAATCGAAAGTAAAGATGGCGAAAAGTCCATGGCCGATGCGCGTGCCAAGGCCCTGGCCAATCGACGCGCCAGACCCACTATGCTCCTGATCGAAGACAATGAAGCGGGTTCGTGGGGGCAGATGATGTGGCGTTTGGCGATTCCGCTCGCCTCGCTCAACTTAGCCCTGCTGGCCATTCCCTTGGGGGCGGTCAACCCTAGAATCGGTCGCTCCGGAGATTTGCTGATTGCCGGTCTGGTTGCGATGCTCTATATGAATTTGATCAATATTTCACAAGGCTGGATCATCTACGGCAAATTGCCTTTCAGCATTGGAGTGTGGTTGGTGCATGCCGTATTCGGTCTTTTTACGGGCCTGTTGCTCTGGTGGCGCATACGGATTAAGTTGCCTAAACCCCCTGTTATGGTAGGGGTCTAAGGTCGGAAGAGCCTGGCTGGGAGTTGCGGTTTTCTGGCAAGCCAGAACAGGCTCGATCCACCGACTGCAATGCCGGCCAGAACGGTAAACCCCAGTCGGTAATTACCTGTTGCATCACCCAGTACACCGGCCAGCAATGGGCCGGTGATTTGCCCTACTGCGGCAAGCATGCCAGAGACACCTAAGATCATCCCGATATAGGCACGTCCAAAATAGTCAGCCCGGATAGCCTGCATGAAGGGGCCACGAATGCCCCAGGCTAAACCATGCAACACAGCGAATACGACTAGTGCACCTGGTCCGGTCGCGTAGGTGAGGGCTAACAACCCGGCTGCGTGCATGAGCATACAGAGCGCAGCCACTCTTCTTTTTTCAAACTTATCACCCAGGTAGCCACCTGTCAGCACGCCGACTACCTGAAAGGCGGTCATCAGTGTGATGAATACTGCAGCCTGTGCAATCGTGTAGCCGAGCGAAGTCCGCATGTGGTTGATCGCGTGTGTATTGACCGCCGTCACGATAATCAGGGCGCTGGCATGACCACAGGACAGTAACCAGAAGGCGCGCGTTCGGAGTGCTTCGCGTACTGTGAAGCTCGGGCCAATTGCGACCTGTATGGTTTGAGCGTTGGCATCAGCGTGAGCCGCCTTGGGCGTGCCATCTACCACTTCACCAAAATCCTCCGGCCGCTTGCGAAAAACACTCGCCAGTGGAAATCCCACGAGCATGGCAATGACGCCACCCCATAGGACGGTGCTACGCCAGCCAAAGTATTCGATCGACCATGCCATGGCCGGCACACAGATGCCACCCAGCGCAATACCCAGAGTGACGTAAGACAGGGCGCGGGCGCGTTTTTTTTCAAACCACTGAATGATCCCGACGTTTAAAGGAAAGTAACCGGCCATGGAAGACGCGATTGCAAGTACGACCATCGCGGTGTAAAGCCCGGAGATTGTGTCAATCTGACTTAGCATGATCAGTCCGATGCCAAAGAGGATAGAACCGATCTGAATGACTACTTTTGAGCCATACTTATCGATAAACCAGCCCAGAATTGCACCGATACCAACGGCTTCCATTGACATGAGCGATGAGGCGCCTGAAACAGATGTTTTACTCCAGTGCTTTTCCTCAATCAGTGCCGCTGCGTAAGCACCGAAGGCCTGATACAGCATGAGTGACTGAATGAACTGCAGGCCGCAGGCCGCCATGACCATCTTCCAGCCATAAAAAATCTTTATGCGTGGAGCCTTCATGATGTTGTGGATTTTGCTGCGCGACGTGATACTGCTTGTGCCCAGCGTTCGGCTACGACGGGGGAGGTGGCACAGGTGGCTTCTCGCGTGACGACTCGCACGGCTCTTTCAAGCAGTTGAATGTCGGCTTCGTGTTGTCGCGCGACATGTGGATCTTCAAAGAAAATTACGCGCTGACACCGTTTGTCAAGCACAAGATCCGCAATTTGTGCGTCACCACCCATCGGTCCGCTGAGGTATCGATCGACCCAAGGTCGATCTGCTGGCCATCCGCGTGCGTGGGCCAGTTCATTTAAACGCTGTCCAGTTGTGCCTGTCGCGATACGTCGCTCAAAGCAGGACAGCAAGGAAAAATGCTGATCCGCAAAGGCAAGCATTTTTTCTTTTAGCGCATCGTGGGCAATCATTGCGACGCAGTGATCAGAAAAAGAAAATAGTCCGTCTACGCCAGGGTTGGCAGTCAATCCTGCATGAATACGCTCAATTTCGACCCATTCCACGGCACCTGCCATGGTAGATATGAATGGTTTTCCATGCGTGATGCATTGACGTTTGAGTGCAAGCGCTTCAGGGAAGATCGAAGAGGGATCAACCGGGTCAATGAGGTAAATCGCCCCATCGAGCGATTCGGGATCCGACTCTGGTAGTGTGACCCGCGCAACCAATTTCATCAGACCGCCTTCGCGACCATAGGGGTATTGAATCAAGCCACGGTATTGATCGAGTAATCCTTCGCGCCTGATGGCATCGTAAGTCCGGCCAACCGCATGCAACTCCATGCCCAGTGCCTCAATGCCTGCTGAGCTGGTCCGTAACCAGTCAAAGCAAGCTGCATCAGTGGATTCGTGGTGCAGTCGATTCGCAGCCAGGCCAAGCCTCAGGGGGCGAGATGCATTGCGGCCTGTCGCATTGTCGGCGATAGTTTTGGGCAGCTTATTCATCAGGCGATTAAATAATCCCTTTTTGTCTGAGTGTATCGATGGTTTGTGCATCC
>CANBUF010000114.1 GCA_947372575.1 Alcaligenaceae bacterium
CACGCGTGCAATGCCGCCGAGCGCAAGGCCTCTGAACCAGGGAAGAAATCCTAAAAACTGGCTAATCAGGGCTGCATATAAAAACCCGGCCCAGGCAGACGGCGTGACAGTCGACCATGCCGCTGGAGCAAAATACAAGACGGGTGCGATGAGCAAGGGTGTGGTCAGGATGAGTGCCCATGAGATCACCTGTAGCCCACCGAGTGATTTAGAAAGATGACCACCTGTAGCGTAGGCAATCGATCCAGTGATGACCGCAATCAGTAGTGAGAGATCCGCCCAGTGCAGACTACCATTGCCACGCATGAGTGAAAAGATAATCACGAGCGCGCTGCCGACCAAGGCCATGATCCAAAAGCCAAGTGTCGGGCGCTCTTTGAACAATAGAGCAGCGCAGGCTGCAGTAATTAGCGGCATGATGCCGAGCATGACACCACCGTGTGAGGCATCGACTTGTTGCATCGCGAGCGCAGTGCATACAGGAAATCCAATCCCCACCCCCATCACCACCAGCAACAGATACTTGAATTCCTGCCGGTTTGGCAGACGATGCCTGCCCGTCACAAGGTAAATGCCAGCCAGCATCGCTGCGAGTAAAGCGCGTCCCGTCGCAATGAAAATTGGATGAAAGGATTCGAGCGCCAGTCGGGTCACTGGTAGCGTCAGACTGAACAGGCAAACTGCCAGTAATCCCAGCAGCATACCTTTTGTTTCAGTTTTCATTAGTTTTGAGTGATCTCTCTTTACATGCCGCTATAGACTGGGCCTTCACCACCCTGAGGCGTGACCCAGACGATATTCTGTGTGGGATCCTTGATGTCACAGGTTTTACAGTGCACACAGTTCTGGGCATTTATCTGCAAGCGATCCTGTCCATTGTCTTCTTTAACATATTCATAGACGCCAGCGGGACAATAACGCGCCTCCGGGCCACCATAGACTGCGAGGTTGACTGACACGGGGACCGTTGGATCCTTGAGTGTCAGGTGGATGGGCTGATTCTCTTCGTGGTTAGTGTTCGAGATAAAGACAGAGCTCAGACGGTCAAATGTCAGCACGCCATCTGGTTTGGGATAGTTGATTTTCTGGCAAAGTGCTGCTGGCTGCAGACAGGCGTGATCGGGTTTTGTGCGATGGATCGTCCAGGGCATATTGCCTTTGAGTAACCATTGCTCAATGCCTGTCATCAGGGTGCCGACTGAGCGGCCTTTTTTAAACCATTGCTTGAAGTTACGTGCACGGTTGAGCTCTGCGTGCAGCCAGGACCCTTCGAATGCCGCTGGATAGGCGGGTAATTCGTCGTGGCTGCGTTCGGCAACCAGGGCGTCAAAAGCAGCCTCGGCCGCCATCATGCCCGACTTGATCGCAGCATGGCTACCCTTGATACGCGAGGCATTCAGAAAGCCAGCCTCGCAGCCGACCAGTGCACCACCCGGGAATACCAGCTTTGGCAATGAGAGTAGGCCACCCGCAGTAATGGCGCGGGCTCCGTAAGCGATACGTTTGGCACCTTCAAAGGTCCCGCGTATCGATGGATGAGTCTTATAACGCTGGAATTCTTCAAAAGGTGAAATCCAGGGATTGGCATAATCCAGTCCGACCACCATACCAACCGCGACTTGGTTGTTGTTCAGGTGATAGAGGAATGAGCCGCCATAGGTATCGGAATCCAGTGGCCAGCCAGCAGTATGGACCACCAGACCCGGGCGGGATTTGGAGGGATCGACTTCCCAGAGTTCCTTGATACCGATGCCGTAGCTTTGGGGGTCACGACCCTGGTCAAGTTTAAAATGATCGATCAACTGGCGGCCGAGCTGCCCACGGGCCCCTTCGGCAAAAATTGTGTATTTGGCATGTAATTCCATGCCTCGCTGGAAGTGTTCGGTTGGTTGTCCGTCACGTCCCACGCCCATATCGCCCGTTGCTACACCACGTACAGCACCTTTTTCGTCATAGAGGACCTCGGCAGCAGCAAAGCCCGGAAAAATCTCGACCCCCAGCGCTTCGGCTTGCTCACCCATCCAGCGGGCGACGTTACCGAGGCTGATGACGTAATTGCCATGATTCTGGAAACACTCGGGTAGCAGCCAGTTTGGTGTTTTGCGTGCACCCGTTTCTGTCAAAAACAGGAATTCATCTTCTGTAACTGGTGTGTCGAGCGGGGCGCCGGTCGTTTTCCAGTCTGGCAGCAGTTCAGTCAGTGCCTGGGGATCCATCACCGCGCCAGACAGAATATGCGCACCGATCTCACTACCTTTTTCGAGCACACAGACTGAAATCTCATGATCGCGCTCGGCGGCAAGCTGTTTGAGCCGGATCGCTGTGGCCAGGCCGCCTGGGCCACCACCTACGACAACGACGTCATATTCCATCGATTCACGTTCCGACATGAGAGTCTCCCTGCTTCAAAGTATGATGAATGTTGCAGTGGATTGTATTGCACGGAGCCAGCAAGTGTCGTGGGCGTACCCTTGCAAATCAATGAACGTCCCCTTTTGGAAATCCAACGGAGAAGCGAGTGTCAGAGCGTTTAGTGCAAAACCAGCCTGAGCAAAGGCCTGAAGCTGCAGTTCGGTCTTTGCAGATCGGGGATGTGTGTGAAATCGATGTAAAAATGCGCTGGGCCGATGCCGATAGCCTGCAGCACCTCAATAATGCGGTGTATTTTCGCTATATGGAAGAAGGCCGGATCAGTATGTTTTACGACGGACATGTCCCGCAAGCAGCCAAATGTGGACCGGTTGTGGTGCATTGTTCCTGTGATTTCAAGAAGCAGATCACTTATCCTGCGACCATTCGCGTGCGGCACAGGCTCGTGCGGATTGGTCGGTCGAGCATGGAACACGAGGTCGATTTGCTCGTGATCGAGGGCGAGCATCTTGACTTACGTGCCCAAGGACGCTCGGTCATGGTGTGGATGGATTTTGAGGCCGAAAAAGCCCAACCCTGGCCCCCTGAGGTCCTGGCGGCACTGGCAACAACCGTTGCACCTCTCTAAGAGAATACAACCCACTAAGATGCATAATCAATAACGGCCATAAATCGTTCATAATCATGCATCAATTTAATATTCATGCATCAGTAATAATTACGCATTAAAAACAATCACGCATTAATAACAATTACGCATCAATAACAATCACGCATTAATAATTACTTATTAATTCAATAGTTATATACAGGAGCTGGACGAATGGACAAGCTGTATCCAGGCGCCAAAGAAGCGCTGACAGGTATTTTGAAAGATGGCCAGACAATTGCTGTAGGCGGTTTTGGTCTCTGTGGGATTCCTGAGGCGCTGATTGGCGCGGTGCGTGATTTGGGCACCCAGAATCTGACCTGCATCAGCAATAATGCGGGCATTGATGATTTTGGTCTAGGAATTTTGCTCAAAACCCGTCAGGTTCGCAAGATGATTGCATCCTACGTGGGTGAAAACAAAGAGTTTGAAAGACAGTATCTCGCAGGCGAACTGGAGCTTGAATTCACGCCCCAAGGCACGCTCGCTGAGCGTCTGCGTGCGGGTGGGGCCGGAATTCCTGCTTTTTTTACCCGCACAGGGGTTGGCACCATCGTCGCCGACGGCAAGGAAATCAGAGAATTCGATGGGAAGCAATACGTCATGGAAAGAGGTCTGGTTCCCGAGATCTCTCTGGTCAAAGCCTATATTGCGGATCGCAGCGGTAATCTGATTTTCCACAAAACCGCTCGTAACTTTAATCCGCCGGTCGCGATGGCTGGCAAGATTACGGTGGTTGAGGTCGAAAAAATTGTTGAGACTGGGGCACTGGATCCGGATCAGATTCATTTGCCTGGTATCTACGTGCACCGTATTGTGATTAACGCAACACCTGAAAAACGCATTGAACAACGCACTGTTCGTGCAGCGAACTAAGGAGACATCGACATGGCATGGACACGCGAAGAAATGGCCGCACGTGCGGCACTTGAATTGCAAGACGGTTTTTATGTGAATCTGGGCATTGGCTTACCCACGATGGTGGCCAATCATGTGCCAGCCGGCATGGAAGTCTGGTTGCAGTCCGAAAATGGTTTGCTTGGGATTGGACAGTTTCCACTCGAGAGTGAAGTCGATCCGGATTTGATTAACGCAGGCAAACAGACGGTCACCACAATTCCTGGTTCGTCGATTTTTTCCTCCGCTGATTCTTTCGCAATGATTCGGGGCGGCAAGATCAATCTTGCGATTCTGGGTGCGATGCAGGTTTCTGAGACCGGTGACCTGGCAAACTGGATGATTCCAGGCAAGATGGTCAAAGGCATGGGCGGTGCGATGGATTTGGTGGCCGGTGTTGGTCGCGTGATTGTGCTGATGGAGCACGTTGCCCGCAAAAAAGATGGGACTATCGATAAAAAATTATTGCCTAAGTGCACGCTGCCACTCACTGGCGTTGGTGTCATCGACATGGTTATTACTGATCTGGGCGTGATGGAAGTCACACCCCATGGCCTGAAGCTGATTGAATTGGCGCCTGGCGTGACCGTGGAAGAAGTGCAGGAAAACACACTTGCCAAGATGGATGTGTCGGCAGTCAAACAGGCAGTCACGCAATAATGCAACCAGTGCTTGTGATTCATGGCGGGGCGGGTGCAATTAGTCGTAACGCCATGTCTGCCGAAAAAGAAGTCGCCTATCACGCAGCGTTGCGTCAGGTCCTGATTGCTGGACAGTCGGTGTTGGCGCAAGGCGGCTCGGCAATTGATGCCGTGACCGCAGCCGTGCGGGAGCTTGAGAATTGTCCTTTGTTTAATGCCGGACATGGGGCCGTCTTTACGAGCGACGCGACACACGAACTGGATGCTTCCATCATGGACGGAGCAAGTCTGCGCACCGGTGCGATCGCCAACGTCTCTCGCATTCGCAATCCGGTGCTGGCCGCCAAAAAAGTCATGGAAGTCAGCCGGCATGTCTTTTTTGTCGGTGAAGGCGCGGAGCGCTTTGCCCATGCAGAAGGACTCGAAATGGTCGAGCCTGACTACTTTTCAACACCTGAGCGACATGCGCAACTGTTGCGTGTGCAGCAAGATACACCAGACGCTGCTGTGCTGGATCACGATGGTCAAGCCATTGTCGAACGTCAGCCAGCAGCACCTGTGCATCCTCTGGATATGGACAAGAAGTTCGGTACGGTGGGTGCTGTAGCGCTGGATGTGCATGGCAATCTGGCGGCCGCAACTTCGACCGGCGGAATTACAAATAAACAGGTTGGACGGGTAGGCGATGCCCCAATCATTGGGGCAGGGTGTTACGCCAGCAACCAGACCTGCGCTGTCTCAACCACTGGCACTGGTGAAATGTATATCCGGATGGTGGCGGCCTACGATATCGCAGCGCGTATGCGCTATGCCGGCGCTTCGCTCCAGTCTGCAGCCGAAGCGGTGATGTTTGAAGAACTTCCCTCAATTGGTGGCAAGGGCGGCTTAATTGCCGTGGATGCACAAGGTAATTTTGTGATGCCCTTCAATACCGAGGGAATGTATCGCGGCTTTGCCCGACCAGGCCAGGAACCCGTCACGGAAATTTATCGCTGATGGAGGCCCCCGCAGATCATTGTGTGGTTCGTGTTGATGATCTGAGTGTGCGCTTTGCCAGTTCCGAACGCACGGTGGATGCCGTACGCAATCTTTCCTTTCACGTCGATCGTGGCGAGACGCTTGCTATCGTGGGTGAGTCGGGTTCAGGTAAGTCCGTCACTTCACTCGCGTTGATGCGCCTGATCGAGCAGGGCGGTGGTCAGATCCTCAGTGGTGCCATGACCTTGCGTACGCGTAACGGCGCACGGGTAGATCTGGCACAGGCCGATGCGCGTCAGATGCGTGCTGTGCGTGGCGCTGACATGGCAATGATTTTTCAGGAACCGATGACTTCGCTGAATCCCGTTTTCTCGGCGGGCGAACAGATCGCAGAGTCCATTCGTCTTCATCAGAAAGTCGGTGCCAGTGCCGCACGCGCCGAGACACTGCGCTTGCTTGAATTGGTGCGCATACCTGAGGCACGTTCGGTCATGGACCGATTCCCGCACCAGTTGTCCGGTGGCATGCGTCAACGTGTGATGATCGCCATGGCGCTTGCTTGTAAGCCGGCCCTGTTGATTGCAGATGAGCCCACAACGGCTCTGGATGTCACTATCCAGGCTCAAATTTTGCAGCTGATCCGCGAATTGCAGCGTGAAATGCATATGGGGGTGATTTTTATCACCCATGACATGGGCGTGGTGGCTGAGATTGCCGATCGCGTGTTGGTGATGTATCGGGGGCAGGAGGTTGAGCAGGCACCTTGCGCCACGCTCTTTCGTGCGCCCATTCACCCTTATACCCGCGCACTGTTGTCAGCTGTGCCGCAGCTGGGGTCGATGAACGGAACGGATTTTCCTGAGCGATTTCACTTGATGCCTGCTGGAGATGCTAAGTGCGCTCCAAGTGATGCACAGACAGCATTGCGCGACGGATCTGCACCCATGTTGCCATACCACGCAGCACAGCCGATACTGAGTGTGCGTAACCTGGTGGCGCGGTTTGACTTGCGCAGCGGCATTCTGAATCGGGTGCGGCGTCGTGTTCATGCAGTCGAACACGTCAGTTTTGATCTCTACCCCGGCGAAACGCTCGCCCTGGTCGGTGAGTCAGG
>CANBUF010000115.1 GCA_947372575.1 Alcaligenaceae bacterium
CCGGCCATGGCGTGCGCCTCGAACCCCTGAGCCTTGCCCATGCGCCGGGTTTGTCGGCCGCAGCGCTTGATGGCGAACTCTGGAACCTGCGCGTCACCTCAGTGCCCGAGCCCGGCCAGACCGAGTCCTACATCCAGACCGCACTGGATGGCCAGACAGCAGGTCATATGCTGCCCTTTGCCGTGATCGAAGAGTCGAGCGGAAAGGTCATCGGTTCGACCCGCTATCACGACATCATTGCTCCGGTTGCACGACTCGAAATTGGCTATACGTGGTATGCAAAAAGTTATCAGCGCAGTCATGTCAACACGGCCTGCAAACTGATGCTCCTGACACACGCCTTTGATGCGCTCGGCGCTGCAATCGTGGGTTGGCGTACAGACAATTTTAACTATGCCTCGCAGCGTGCGATTGAACGACTGGGTGCCAAAAAAGACGGCACGCTTCGCCATCATGCGTTACGCCGCGACGGCACCGTGCGCGACACGGTCATGTATAGCGTCATCGCTGGAGAATGGCCCGAAGTCCGTGATCACCTGACTTATCAGATCAAACGCCATGCTGGTTGATTTTTTCTACCATCTGCGCAGCCAGAAGCTGCTGGTGTCGGTCAAGGAATATCTCACCTTGCTTGAGGCCTTGTCCACACCACTGATGCCCCCTACGCTCGAGGATTTTTATTTTCTGGCACGCACCACGCTCATCAAGGACGAAACCTTGTTTGATCGGTTTGATCGCGCATTCGCGACCTACTACCGCAGCCTTGAGCAAAAACTGCCTGCGGGTAAAACAATTCCACTCGACTGGCTCATCAAAGAGTTCGAAAAAAACCTGACCCCTGAGCAAAAAGCCGAACTCGAAAAGCACGGCTGGGACAAACTCATGGAGATGTTCAAAGAACGCCAGGAAGAGCAAAAAGAACGCCACGCAGGCGGAAGTAAATGGATTGGCACGGGAGGCACCTCTCCCTTTGGCAATGGCGGCTACCACCCCGAAGGCATTCGCGTCGGTGGGAAGTCAGCGGGCAACCGCACCGCAGTCAAAGTCTGGGACGAACGGCAATTCCGGGATTACGACGATTCGATTGAACTGGGCACCCGCAATTTTAAAGTCGCACTCAGGCGACTTCGCCGCTTTGCGCGCGAAGGCGCCGACTTTGAGCTTGATCTGGATGATACGATTTCCAGTACCGCGCGCAACGCAGGCTACCTGGATATCAAACTGGTTCCTGAGCGCCACAACAACGTCAAGGTCTTGATGCTACTCGATGTCGGGGGCAGTATGGATGACCACATTGCACGCGTCGAAGAACTGTTCTCTGCAGCCAGTAGCGAGTTTCGCAATCTGGAGGTGTATTACTTCCATAACTGTCCCTATGAGCACCTCTGGAAATCCAATCGCCGTCGTCAGATGGAAAGATTTGAAACCTGGGACGTCCTGCGCAAATTCAATGCCGACTGGCGGCTGATTTTTGTCGGCGATGCGACGATGAGCCCCTACGAAATCCTGCAACCTGGGGGGTCGGTCGAACACTACAACAAGGAGACTGGCGCAGAATGGTTGCAGCGTATGATCAATGCCTGGCCCAAAGCCGTATGGCTCAATCCCGAGCCCCAGGCGTCCTGGCAATATCGCCAGTCCATCGCCCTCATCCGTAATATTGTGCAGGACAAGATGTTTCCTGTGACGGTATCGGGTATCGAACAAGCCATGCGGTTGCTGTCAAAGTGAACCAATTCGGCCGAACCTGCTCCAACAGGTTCGGCCCACTCTTTCAAAATGGATTCTCTATGCGTTTGCTGAATGACGCCTTTAAGCGCGCCCTGCTGGGCCTCACACTTTCCTTTGTTGCAATGCAGGGATGGGCGCTGACTCTACCTGCAGGTATCGACGAAATTACCTCGGTTGAGGGCATCACCGAGTACCGCATCCAGAGTAATGGCCTGCGCATTTTGCTGGCACCAGATGATTCAAAACCTACCACGACGGTGAACATGACCTACCTGGTCGGTTCACGCCATGAAAACTATGGCGAGACCGGTATGGCGCACTTGCTCGAGCACATGCTCTTTAAGGGGACGCCTGACTTCCCGAATGCGCTGGGCGAGTTTTCCCGTCGGGGCTTGCAGGCCAATGGTTCGACCTCCACAGACCGTACGAATTATTTTGCGAGCTTTGCCGCCAATCCTGAGACACTGGCCTGGTATCTAAGCTGGCAAGCCGATGCGATGATCCATTCCACGATTTCGCGTCAGGATCTCGACACCGAGATGACAGTCGTGCGCAATGAAATGGAGAGCGGTGAAAACAATCCATTCCAGATGCTCTGGCAAAAAATGCTGGGCGTTGCATTTCAATGGCACAACTACGGTAAAACGCCGATTGGCGCACGCTCAGATGTCGAAAACGTCGATATCGCTCAACTCCAGGCTTTTTACAGAACTCACTATCAGCCTGATAACGCGGTGCTGATCGTTACCGGCAAGTTCGATCCTGAGTCAACGCTTGAGGCGATTGAACACTCCTTCGGTGCCATTCCAAAACCAGAACGCAAATTACCCCCTGAATACACTGTGGAGCCAACCCAGGACGGTGAACGCAGCATCACCCTGCGACGCAATGGTGGCGCACCTCTGGTTGCTGCGCTCTATCACGTCCCACCTGCTGCACATCCCGATTTTGCAGCCCTCGATCTTGCCAGCATGATGATTGCTGACACGCCCTCAGGACGCCTGTATAAGGCTCTGGTTCCGACTAAACAGGCGACGAGTGTGCTGGGCTTCACGATGGACGAATATGCACCAGGCATCGTCATGTTCGGTGCCACCCTTGAACATGGCATGGACCCAAAGCGCGCCTTAAATACGCTGACAAGCACGATCGAATCCTTACCTAAAAAACCTTTCACAAAAGTAGAGCTTGAGCGCGTACGCAACCAGTGGATCACCAGTTGGGATAAAGTCTACAGCGATGCGCAAAGTGTGGGCAGCGCCTTATCCGAGTATGTCGCAGTGGGTGACTGGCGCATGATGTTTGTCGAGCGCGACCGTATTCGCAAGGTCACACTTGCCGATACGCAACGCGTTGCAACGCAATATCTGCTTGCCGCGAACCGCACCGAAGGTCAATACATTCCAACGGATAAACCCGTACGTGCACCACTTGCAGCCATCCCGGATCTGAACAAAGCACTGGCCGGCTACAAAGGCGATGCTGCAAACAAGCAGACGGAGGCCTTTGATCCCACTCCCGAAAATATCGATGCTCGCACACAACTCAAAACGCTGAAACTCGCCAATGGCCCTGTGAAACTCGCCTTATTGCCGAAAGAAGCACGCGGCAATCGCGTTCGTGTGAACATCAATATCCAGTCTGGCAGCGTTGAAAGTCTGAAAGGACAGCGCATGAACTCCGCCATCGCTGCTGAGTTGCTGCTGCATGGCACCGATACACTCACTCGTGCACAGATCAGCGACAAGATCGACGCATTAAAAGGCGAAGTCGCGATAGCTGGGTTGGCGACCGATGTCACGATTGCGATCAGCACCACTCGCGCCAATATCGATGAACTGACGCGTTTTGTATTAGGTGTCGTACAGCTTGCGAACTACCCGCAAGAGCAGATCAATGAATACACCAGCCAATTGATCGCCAGCCTGAAGAGTTCAAAAACAGAACCTAATGCAATTGCCGCGCGTATGCTGAGTCGTCACAACAACCCCTGGGCCAAGGACGATATACGCTACACCCCAACCTTTGATGAGTCGATCTCTGCCGCGCAGACAATCAAACGCGCTGACCTGGTGAGCTTTCATCGGAAATTCCATGGGGCGGGCAATATTTCTGTCTCAGCGGTAGGTGACTTTGATGCCACCACATTGGAAACGACGCTCAAAACGAGTTTACAGAGCTGGAAAACCGCTCTGCCTTATCAGCGTGTGCCTGAGCCATTCCGTATGGTCAAAGCTGAACAGATGCAGGCGCTGACGCCTGACAAGGCCAACGCCTTTTATCTTGCAAAACTGCCAATCGAAATCCAGGATACCAATCCTGACTTTCCGGCGCTCACCCTGGCTAATTTTTTACTAGGTTCGTCTGAAACCTCCAGGCTCTGGACACGCGTTCGCGAAAAAGAAGGTCTTTCGTACAACGTGCGCAGCAGCCTGAGCGTATCAGCCTTCGAGCCGAGCGCAACCTGGTCGGTCTATGCAATTTATGCGCCTGAAAACCGTACACGTGTCGAGACCGCAATTGCTGAAGAACTGAACCGCGCAGTCAAAGACGGCTTCACCGAGACCGAGGTCAAGGATGGCATCACCGCCTTGCTAAATCTGCGTAAATTGTCCCTTGCCCAGGATGGCAACCTGTCCTCGACCTGGAGCGCTTATCTTGACCGTAACCGGACTTTTGCATGGGCTGCTGCAATAAATCAAAAAATTGCAGCGCTCACACCGGAACAAATCCATACGGCCTTAGTCAAGTATCTTAAGCCTGCGGACTTTAGTAGCGTTGCTGCAGGAGATTTTGAAAAGAAAAAGTAACGCAATGTGCGTTGAGCAGTGGGTGCGACGTTCAGGCATCCATTGTTCAATGCCCAGCGTGGGTTGATGGAAATAAAAATAGGGTTGCAGACTGATGTCGGCAACCCTATTTGTTTAGCGAGAGCGCTCCGATATTCCTACATCAGTCCTCAGGAAAAGAACTCTTTGACGCGATCGGTCCAGGACTTACTTTGAGGAGAGTGGCGCTCGCCTCCCTCACTGAGCGAGGCTTCGAACTGACGCAAAATTGCCTTTTGCTCTTCACTCAGTTTCACGGGCGTCTCGACGACAACGTGACAATACAAATCACCTGGATAAGCAGCACGCACACCCTTAATTCCTTTCGCACGCAATCTGAAAGTCTTACCGGATTGCGTACCATCAGGAATGGTGATCTCCGCCTTGCCATTGAGCGTTGGCACCTGGATCTCTCCACCCAGTGCAGCCGTGGTGAACGGGATCGTTAGTTCACAATGCAAGTCATCGTTGTCGCGCTGGAATATCTTGTGTTCCTTAATATTGATTTCAACAAAAAGATCACCCGATGGTCCACCGTTAATGCCTGGCTCTCCGTTACCTGAAGAACGAATACGCATGCCATCGTCAATACCAGCTGGAATCTTGACTTGCAAAGTTTTATTGCGGCGTTTGCGTCCAACGCCATCACACGATACGCATGGATCGGTAATTTCTTTACCATTGCCATGACAAGTCGGGCAGGTCTGTTGCACACTGAAAAAGCCTTGCTGCATCCGCACCGCGCCCGCGCCACCGCAAGTGCGGCATGTTTTGGGAGAGGTGCCTGGCTTGGCGCCACTGCCTTTGCAAATCTCACAGTTTTCCCAGCTCGGCACGCGAATTTCTGTGTCAAAACCATTGGCCGCCTGCTCAAGCGTAATTTCCATGGCGTATTTTAAGTCTGCGCCACGATATACCTGCGGTCCACCACCGCCACCACCACGACGCTGTCCACCGAAAATCTCACCAAAGATATCGCCAAAAGCATCACCAAAGCCAGCACCACCGCCACCGCCCATGCCTGCGGCATTGGGATCGACGCCAGCGTGTCCGTAGCGGTCGTAGGCTGCGCGTTTGTTGCTATCGGAGAGTATCTCGTAGGCTTCTTTTGCCTGCTTGAATTTCTCTTCGGCTTCCTTGCTATCCGGATTGCGATCCGGATGGTGTTTCATGGCCAGCTTTCGGTAGGCCTTTTTTAAATCTTCATCAGATGCGTTTTTGGCAACGCCAAGAATGTCGTAAAAGTCGCGTTTTGTTGCCATGATATTCAGGCTCTGTAATGGAAAAAAACTCGCCCGGAAAGCTCTAAAAGAGCCCCGGGCGGACAGGTTTCAAGCTAGGCGATCACTTTTGATCGCGCTTGACTTCTTTAAAGTCAGCATCGACAACATTGTCATCGGCTGGTTTTGCACCTGCACCTGCACCTGCAGCGCCTGCCTCACCACCACCTGCTGGTTGCTGTGCGGCCGCTGCAGCTTGCGCATCGGCGTACATTTTTTCACCCAGCTTTTGTGATGCGGTTGAGAGCGCTTCGACCTTGGCATCGATCTCTGCTTTGTCCGCATTGTTTTTCAACGCGGTTTCAACATCAGCAATCGCGGCTTCGATGGAAGCCTTTTCTGCTTCTTCAAGCTTTTCTGCATACTCGGTCATCGACTTGCGTGTCGCGTGCACCAGCCCATCAGCACTGTTACGTGCCAGAGCCAGTTCGGCGATACGGTGATCGTCCTCTGCATTGGCCTCAGCATCCTTGACCATCCGCTGAATTTCTTCTTCGGTCAGGCCCGAGTTCGCCTGAATAGTGATCTTGTTTTCTTTGCCTGTACCTTTGTCCTTGGCCGATACGTGCACGATACCGTTGGCATCAATATCAAAGGTCACTTCAATCTGTGGTGTTCCACGTGCTGCAGGTGGAATCCCCTCAAGATTGAACTCACCCAGCGTCTTGTTACCTGCGGCGATTTCGCGCTCGCCCTGGAACACTTTGATCGTCACGGCTGGCTGATTGTCATCGGCTGTCGAGAATACCTGCGAATGGCGGGTAGGAATCGTTGTGTTCTTGGTGATCATTTT
>CANBUF010000116.1 GCA_947372575.1 Alcaligenaceae bacterium
ACGCGATCAGCAATGCGTGCCACAACCCCCAGATCATGCGTGATGAGCACCATGGCAATGCCAAGCTCGCTTTGCAGATCGGCCAGTAAGCGCAAAATCTGGGCCTGGATTGTGACATCGAGTGCCGTGCTGGGTTCGTCTGCAATCAATAGTGCAGGTCCGCACATGAGTGCCATGGCAATCATCACCCGTTGGCGTAAGCCGCCCGATAATTGATGTGGATATTGACCGAGTCGTTGGGCCGCCGAAGCAATGCCTACTTTTTCGAGTAATTCGATGGCGCGTTGTTGCGCCTGGAGGCTGTTGGCGCCCGTGTGATGACGATAATGCTCGGTCAGCTGATCACCAATGGTGTAGGCGGGGTTGAGTGCAGTCATGGGCTCCTGAAAAATCATCGCCATTTGATTGCCTCGCAAATTGTTGATGCGCTTTGCACTGGCAGTCGTTAAGTCTTCGCCCAGAAAGGATAACGATTGCGTTCGCCGTTTTGCGACCTTTGGGAGCAAGCCCATGATCGAGAGTGAGGTCATAGATTTTCCACAACCCGATTCACCCACAATGCAAAGTGTCTCACCGCGACGGACCTGAAAGGAGACGTTACGCACCGCATGCAGTGGACCCGCCGCAGTTTTGATATCAACATCAAGCCCTTTTACTTCCAGAACGATTTCCTGTTCAGTCATGTTCAGGTCCTCTCATCTGGAGTAAAGAGCTGGTGTAATCCGTCACCTGCCAGATTGATTGCAAAAATCAGTATCGCTAAGGCTGTGCCTGGAATGGCAATCAACCAGAAAGAAAAGAACATGTAGGATTTCGCCTCAGAGATCATCAGTCCCCACGATGGCAGGGGAGGCTGCACGCCCAGACCTAAAAAGGAAAGCGCGGCCTCAAGCAGGATCGCGCTTGCGGCTTCGAGTGTTGCGATCACAATCAGATGCGGCATGACATTCGGTAGAACTTCTGTCATCAAAATACGAAAAGTCGAGGCACCAGCAGATTGCGCAGCTGCGATGTATTCCATGGAACGCACTTGCTGGGTGGCGCTACGCATGACCACCGCAAAACGGTCCCATTTCAGCAGTCCAAGCACCAGGATGACAACCCAGAGCGAGCTCCCGACAATGGCCACGGTGGCGAGCGCGACCAGAATCACTGGCATGGACAGGCGCGTGGTCACAAGAAACGAGACCATCATATCGGCACGTCCACCAAAGTAACCGGCCAGCATGCCCATCGTCGTGCCGATGAGCCCCGAGATGACGGCCACACTGATGCCAATCAATAATGAGATACGCGCGCCATAAATCAGGCGCGATAAGTAATCACGTCCAAGTTGATCTGTACCAAGAGGATGTAACCATGTTCCTTTGGCGAACCAAGCAGGTGGCACCGTGCGATAAGCCAAGTCTTGAACATAGGGATCGTAGGGTGCGAAAAGTGGTGCAAAAATCGCAAGCACCACAATCACGAGCAGCAGACCACAGCCAATTGTCAAGGCCTTATTTTGTGTGATCCGCTGCCAGAGAGGTCGGCGACGTGATGCCTGGCTACCTACCGTGGAGACAAAGGACTTGCTTGGTGTAGTGGTCGACATATTTTTTTAAGCCACCCGTATCCGTGGATCAAGCCAGGCATTTGCAATATCAGAGGCCAGGGTCAGCAGGATATAAATGACAGACAGCAATAACACGATAATTTGTGTCACAGGAAAGTCTTTGAAAGTAATGCTTTGATAGGCCAGGTATCCAAGGCCATCCAGCGCAAAGATCGTTTCGATCACAACCGATCCGCCGAGCAGGAATCCAAGTTGTACTGCAGCCAGTGCGACGACGGGTACGATCGCGTTACGAAGCGCGTGCTTGAAAATAATGGTACGCGCAGGCAAACCCTTGGCACGCGCCGTTCGGATGTAATCGGCACTTAGCACTTCAATCATGCCTGCCCGAATCAAACGCATGAAGGCCGGTGCAACGTAATAGCCCAGGGCAATGGCGGGCATCACAAAATGCTGCCAGCTACCGCTTCCGGAGACCGGTAGCACGTGCCAGCTGATCGAAAACAACATGATTAGAATCAATGCGAAAAAGAAATTCGGTAAAGCCTGCCCGAGCACGGCAATTCCCAGACATAGTCGGTCCACCCAGCTGTTTTTATAGATCGCAGCCAGTACCCCCAATGGCACCGAAATCAGCAGCGCAAAGCCCAGCGCGTAGACTGCCAGAAGCAGGGTGGTTTCGAGTTTGCTAAAGACTAACGGACCCACGGCTGTCTTGAAATAGACCGACATACCGAGATCACCGCGTACGATTTGCCAGAGCCAGCTTGCGTACTGAACCGCCAGCGGACGATCGAACCCGTAGGTTTTGCGGATCATATCGATGTCAGCCTGGCGGGCACCTTCACCCGCCAGCGCGACTGCTGGGTCACCCGTCAGATGTAGTAGCAGATACGCAATAATGGACACGGTCAGTGCCACCATCACCGCCAGACCCAGGCGTTTGAGCAAATAACCAGTCATAAGTTATTTCCAGTTCATATCCCAAAACCGCACCAGCTCATCGTAATAGGGTGTGAAGTTCAGATCCTTGTTTGCTACGTAATATACCGGCAGCGACCAGAGTGGGACCGCATAGGCTTTTTCGGAAATCATCACCAAGGCCTTGTTGTACATTTCTTTGCGTGCGACAGGATCGATGATGTGGTCCGCTTTGTCGAGCAAGGCGATCACCTCTGGATCACGCGCCGTGTCATCGCCGCCACCCCCAAAATAAACGGGTGTTGAGGCCGAGGTATCGTTGACAAGGTTCGAACCCCAGGTCTGATGCCCAATGGCCGATTTATTCGCACGTACCTGATCACGCATCGCTGCATATTGCATGAAATTCAGTTTTGCCTTGATTCCCACTGCTTGCAGGTAGTTGATCATGGCCTCAGTCTGATCGCGTTCACGATAGGCCATCAGTTCGACTGTGAGACCGTTGGGCAATCCTGCTTCGGCCAGGAGTTTCTTTGAGAGGGCAGGGTCGTATTTGTAAATCGTCACGCCATCGCTGCTGCAACCGACTTGTGAGGGCGTACAGATTGAATTAATCAGTGCACCACCACCGACGATGTTCTTGAGTATCGCTTCACGATCAATCGAGTGTGCGATTGCCTGGCGAACCCGGATGTCCTTGAGCTCCGGACTTGGTGAGCCGTCGAGCGTATTCATTTGCAGGAATACGATTCGCATGGTGTTGCCATTGACCACTTGCAAGTTAGGCAGCGTTTTCAGATTGTCTGCCTGATCCTTCGGGACATTCATGATGAAATCTTCACCGCCTGACATCACCTCAGCCATTTGCGTCTGACGATCTGGAATAAAGCGGATTTTCACTTTGCTGATTTTGGGTTGTGTCTTGGGAGACTCTTTAAAGTAATTGTCAAAGCGCTCAAGCGAGACCGATTTGCCAGGAATATATTCGGTAATTTTGTAGGGGCCAGAACCAACGGGTTTGGCATTCATACCGCTCGGGCCAACTTCCTGGTAATACTTTGCCGGATAAATGGGCAACGTTGTCGACAGATAATCGATGGCAGCAGGAAATGGTTCTTTACTGATAATTCGGACTTTGAATTTGTCCAGCTTTTCGACTTTATCAATCCAGCGTACGTTTTGCTGGGTCGTGGCCTTGTTCTTTGGGTCGGCCATGTAATTCAATGTGTAGACGACTGAGTCTGCATCGAACTCCTCGCCGTTATGAAACTTGACCCCTTCGCGTAACTCGAACTCGAGCGTGCGGTCGTCAATCTGTTTCCAGCTTTTTGCGAGCAGGCCCTTGTACTCATTGGTGATTGGATCACGGTAGAGCAGGTTATCCCAGACGTTTGCACCAATAATCACGCCAATGCGCACATTATTAAAGTAAGGATCGATGTTTTCAGGCGCCTGTTCATAGGCCATGCCCAGCGTGTCGTTGGCTTTATTTGCGCAGGCAGGTGGAGCGAGCATCGCTGTGGCGATTAGGCAACCAGACAGCGCGAGCCCGGCTTTGAGCCGTTGTAAGCTGGATACGGAAAACGAAAGGTTCTTTTTCATAAGGATCCTGGTTTTCAGACATGCGCATGATGCATGTCCGATACGTCGTTGATTCAAGCATTCACTCAAGCAATTTGTATGCCAAATATACCTGATGTCTCTGTATATGTTGTTGATATGTTATATCTCTAAAAATCTGGACTAACCACGAGAGAATATTGATGTCGAATGATGCCTTACAACAAGCCGTGCAATTTTCGATAGACCACGAATCAACCTGGGACCGTGATTGCAACGGAGTGTGGGGCGTCCATATTTCGGATCCGCCACCCTGGAACCGCTTGTATGGTCCCGTCCATTCACGTGGTCCGGTCTCCGGCACAATCATTCAGGATGGTAAAACACTCGTCTCATGGGGCGAGCCGCAGCGTGCTGATTTGACGTTTAGCGTTGCCAAGACCTGCCTGGCGATTCTCGCTGGCGTCGCGCATGATCGCGGCCTGATGCCAGACGTGCATGAACCAATAGGCAAACGCGTGCACGGCATTGGCTTTGACGAAGGCAACAATGCACTGATTACCTGGGCGCAGATGTTGCAGCAGACCAGCGAATGGGAAGGCACCTGCTTTGACATTCCAGACCAGGCTGATCGTTACCGCGCGGTCACTTTTGCCAAAGCGCCCGATGGTAAAAAAGGTGATGCCCGCCCATTGCAGACGCCCGGTACATACTGGGAATATAACGATGTCCGTATCAATCAGCTTTCGCTTGCCTTGCTGCATCTGTTCCAGCGTCCGCTCCCTGAGGTGTTCCGCGAAGCCATCATGCGTCCGCTCGGCGCCTCTGAGAACTGGAGCTGGGTAGGCTATGACAACGCCTGGGTCGAGATCGCCGGCAAGCGCGTGCAGTCTGTCCCGGGTGGAACGCATTGGGGCGGTGGCATGTCGATCAGCAGTGAGGATCAGGCCCTGGTAGGTCAGATGCTGTTGAGCGAAGGAATGTCCAGGGATGGCAAGCGTGTACTGTCTGCCGAATGGATCAAACAAATGCAGGTGCCTTGCGATCTGGCACCGTTCTATGGCTATCTGGTCTGGTTGAACACGGACCGGTTGGTCTTTCCAAGTGTTCCCGCCTCGAGTTATTTCGCCGTCGGTGCAGGAAGCTCGTTTACCTGGATCGAGCCAGAAAAAAAGCTGGTTGTCATTGTTCGCTGGCTGAATTCTGCCCATGCCAATGAATTTTTTGGCAAGGTTTACGACGCAATAGTATGATCTAAGTTGTATTTGATTTTGATACGCCATCAGCCTTTAAGGATCACCATGCGTAAATTCGTTCTGACTGCTGCCACGGCAGCGTTGGCCCTGACATTGAGTACTGGCGGCGAGCTCTCAGGCATATCCCTGAATGCCACAGCCTATGCTCAATCCGGCCAGCAATCTGGCAACCTGTCAATGCCTCAGCTGCAATCACTGGTCTCACCTATTGCGCTGTATCCGGATTCTCTCCTGTCACAGATGCTGATGGCGTCGACCTATCCTCTTGAGGTCGCCGAGGCGGCTAACTGGCAGCGCAATAATGCTCGCCTGTCAGGCACCCAGCTTCAGGATGCGCTCAAGCCCCAGACCTGGGATAACAGCGTTAAGTCGCTCGTATCCTTTCCAGAGGCGCTCAGCATGCTGGGCAACAAGCTCGACTGGACGCAGAAACTCGGTGACGCCTATCTGGCGCAGCCCAAGGATCTGATGTCGGCTGTGCAGGCACTGCGTGCCAAGGCTAAGCAAGCCGGCAACCTGAAATCAAACCCACAGGTTCAGGTGAGCACGGATCCAGAAGCGAACATCATCATTGTGCCTTCGAATCCCCAGGTCATTTATGTCCCGACCTATAACCCGATGGTCGTCTATGGTGCCTGGCCTTATCCGGCCTATCCACCTTATCCGGCCTACAACCCCGCCTGGGGCTTCATGGCTTTTGGTGCTGGTTTGGCAGTCGGGGCTGCACTCTGGTCGACCCCACATTGGGGAAGTGGTTCGATTACGGTAAATAACAATACGTTTAATAATTTCAACCACAGCTTCAATTCTGTGAATAATTTGGCCTCCGAGCATCTGGGTGGCAGCAGCAACTGGAACTACAACGCTGCACACCGTGATGGCGTGCCTTATAGCAATTCCGCTTTGAATAATCGTTACGGCGATGGCAATCGCAGCGAGATCGATCGCAACAGCATCCAGCGTCAGCAGAACGCCGCAAACGATTGGAAAAACAACGCTTCACCTCAGGAAAAACAGCAGGCACAGCAAGCCCGTGAAAATGCGCAGAACAGCTTTAACAAAAACGCTACCCCGCAGGAAAAGCAGCAGGCAAGCCAGATGAAGTCGCAAGCCTCAAGCGATCGTGCGCAAGACAGAGCCGACCCCAATCAGGCACGTGAAGCCAGTCAGGAACGGCAAATGGGCAGTGAAGGGCGCAGCGACTTTAATCAGGATCGTGGCGGTGATCGTAGTTTTGGTGGTGACCGTAGCTTTGGTGGTGGTGGACGCGGTTTTGGCGGCGGACATTTTGGTGGTGGATTCAGGCGTTAATGGA
>CANBUF010000117.1 GCA_947372575.1 Alcaligenaceae bacterium
TCTGTCCCCAGCACGATTCATCAGCAGGTAGGACGGGTTGAGTAAGTCACCGAGCACCTGAATCAGTTCGAGTCGGCGCTGATCGGCTGAGACTGCAAAGACGCTGAGCCCTTCGCCCCGCGCCTGGCGCTCGCGTGAGGTGCGTGTACCGACATAGGCAAACATATTTATTGCACGCTGAGTGGATCAATCTCTGGATTGGCCGCAGGCGCGATGTCTGCACCCTGGATACCATGACGCAACATCGATTCCCGTGCAATCCCTTGCGCCTTCATGTCTTCGACAAAGGTTCTTAAAAATAGCGCTGCTTGGGGACCGCGGTTTTTAGGGACGCCCATCGCTTGACGAATCACCATGAAGCGGTCATCGAGCATGCGTACACCTTTGACATCACGTGTATCGGCTTGAAGCTGCTGTTTAACGCCTGCAGCGACTTCGATCCCACTATCAAGAAAGGTTTGAACAACGGCCTGGGAGGAGGGCGCACGGATAATTTCTGCATGCTTAAGATGTCGTGTGAGAAACAGGTCATACGCGCTGCCTTTGCCAACGACCACTCGATTATGTGCCACATCGACCTGTGCATTATTTTTGATGGGAGAGTCCTCGCGTACCAGGTAATAGCCTTCGATCAGCACGTAGGCCTCGGTAAAAGAAATTTCTTTGCCGCGTTCCGGGTCGACGGCAAAAAAACCGATATCCGCACGACCCGACTCAACAGTGGCAACCGACTTGCCTGCCGTCTCATTGACAATCAGTTCGACCGGGACCCCTAGTCGTTTGCCCAATTGCTGGGCCAGGTCGATAGAAATGCCAACAGGTCTGCCTTGTGCATCCAGGTTGGCTAGCACGGGATTGCCGACGTTCAGGGAGGCCCGCAGCACGCCGGTCGGCGCAAAAGCTTTTACGATTTCAGGATTCACGTTAAGTCTCTCTATATTATTTTTAAGGGGGGTCTGGGGATTGTTCGTCTGGCTGGTCCCAGCATCGGGCTTCGCCTCTGGGGGCGGATTCTGCGCTGCGGTGGCTGCACTCCCAGCAGATGCGATCATGATGCAGACAATCGCAAGCCACTGCGCCACACTTAACTGTTCTTTGAGAATCATGGCGGCGGTCAAGGCTCCAATAACAGGTTCCATGGTCAGCATCATTCCAAAAGTTTTCGCAGGGAGCCCTTTGAGTGCGACCATTTCAAGTGAATAAAGTAATGCGCCTGAGAGTACTCCGATACCTAGCCCTGCGACAAGAAGTCTTGGGGGAGTCGTCTGGCCTTAGCTCCCCCCCAGCCAAATCTCGTCAAGAATTGAACTGTGAGGCGGCGTGTTGGGGCGTCTGTCCCGTTCTCAGGTCATATAATCGTCTTCAAATGAGTTTGGTACGTTCAATGCATACTGCTTTGCATACCGCGTTTTATCCTGATTAACGCAGTCACTACAGGTCCGATCCTAGATATGAAGCATGCTCACCTTGTAAAAAATACCTTGTTATCGCTGTTGCTGACCAGTGCCTGCGCCTTGTCCGTTGCACAAACCAAGCCTGCCGGTTCAATGGCTGCGGTCAATGGCGTTGCTATTCCCGAAGCGCTGCTCGAGCAGAATGTGCGCGCCAATCTGGCGCAGGGTCAGAAAGATTCCCCTGAATTGCGCCAGGTGCTTAGAGATGAGCTGATCAATCGTGAGATTCTGGCACAGGAGGCCGCCCGACTGGGGCTGGATAAAACGCCCGACGCCCAGTCACAATGGTTGCAGCTGCGTCAGACATTCCTTGTGGAATTGTTGCTCAACGACTACATGAAGCGTAATCCGATCACGGATGCGCAGATTAAAGCTGAATACGACCAGCAGCTTGCCGCGATGAATGGCGCTGAGCAATACAAAATCAGCCTGATTGTGCTGCCAACCGAAGAAGAAGCTAAAGCTATTCTGGCAAGACTGCGCAAGGGTGAGGCCTTTGCAAAAGTTGCAGCAGAAAAATCAATTGATCCAAGCAAAAAAGACGGTGGCAGTATTGGCTGGGTCGTGCCGGGTCAGATTTTGCCTGCGATCGCGAACGTGATGGTCAATCTGTCCAAGGGCGGGCTGGTTGCGGCACCGATTCAGACGCAGGCAGGCTGGAATATTCTTAAACTTGAGGACAAGCGCCCGTTCAAGGCGCCGACCCTGGACGAAAGCAAGAATGAAATCCGCCAGTTGCTGGTCCAGAAACAGCGCTTTGACTATGTCAAAAAGCTACGCGACACAGCAAAAGTTACGCAATAAGACACGGCTGGATCGGCGGGTTGCTGCCGGTCCGGTTGGCGCAGCGTCATGTGGGGCGGGGCTCTGCAAAGAATGGTGCCCCCGGCGAGAATCGAACTCACAACCACCCGCTTAGAAGGCGGGTGCTCTATCCAATTGAGCTACGGGGACACGCTGAGGCGCTATTCTAACCGCGACTGGACAGGATTGCCTGAACTGTCTTGGCCAAGCCCGTAATAGCAGTTCAGAATCGCTTGTTCAACAATGCGTCATTCCGTTGTATTGTGTTGGTATGTCACAACTTTTTGTAGTTCACCCCGAGAATCCCCAGCCGCGTCTTATTAAGCAGGCCGCCCAGCTTTTGCACGATGGCGGACTGATCGCGATCCCAACAGACTCCAGCTATGCAGTCGTTGCCCGTCTGGATGATAAATCCGCAGCCGACGGGTTGCGCCGCTTGCGCGGCCTCGATGAGCGGCATCACCTGACTGTCCTGTGTCGTGATCTCGCAGGGATCAGTCTGTTTGCCCGCGTCGACAATGCGCAGTATCGCCTGCTCAAACAGGCGACCCCCGGACCCTGGACCTTCATTCTGGATGCCTCACGCGAGGTCCCGCGTCGCGTTTCCCATCCTTCGCGCAAGACCATCGGGATTCGTGTCCCCGATCATCCTGTGACGCTGGCATTGCTTGAGGCCGCCGATACGCCCTTGCTGTCTACGACCCTGATTCCCCAGGATGGAGACGAGCCACTCAATGATCCAACGGATATCCGCGAGCGTTACCAACATGTGCTGGCTGCCGTCATCGACGCCGGGAGTTGTTCACTTGAGCCCACTACGGTGATAGACCTGACAGGTCCGAATCCTGTGGTTGTGCGCAGAGGGCGGGGCGATCCAGCTGTGCTTGGCCTGAATTAGAGCAACTTCACCAAAGACGCCTAAAATCAAATTATGAACGACATCATTCAGACCCTGACGGTCTACGCCTTGCCTGTAATATTTGCGATTACCCTGCATGAGGCGGCGCACGGCTATATTGCCAAGATGTTTGGCGACCCCACTGCCAGTCTGGCAGGACGCGTCAGCCTCAATCCCATGCGCCATATCGATCCAATCGGGACCATCGCGGTGCCGATTGGCATACTCATCGCCTCAAAGCTCATGGGCGGGCCACCGCTACTGTTCGGCTGGGCCAAGCCCGTACCCGTCGATTTCGGCCGGTTGCATCGCCCCAAGCAGGACATGCTGTGGGTAGCACTTGCCGGCCCAATGGCCAATTTGCTCATGGCCATTCTCTGGGCGCTTGGTTTGCGGTTGTTATTCGAAGGCGGCCAACAGGACGGTTTCTGGTTTGAAATGTCTCTGGTAGGGATTCAGATTAACTTAGTTCTTATGGCGCTGAATCTGCTTCCGATTTTGCCGCTGGACGGCGGTCGGGTGTTGTTCAGTCTGCTGCCGAACCGTCTAGCCTGGAAATACGGCAAGATTGAACCCTATGGCATGCTGATTGTGATCGCCTTGCTGGCCACCGGTAGTTTATGGGTGATTCTTGAGCCCGTGATGGCTCTTGGACAAGGAATTATTCGACTTTTTCTCTAGACTTGGGCTCCTTTAGCCCTATAAAAGTGACAAGTCGTTTCAGCCAGCCTTATTTCACTCACAATCCGGTAAACTTGCGGCTTATTTAATCTTGGTGCAATTGCGCCTTTACACGCGTCCTGGACCCATCTATGGCATCGTCGATTTCATCTTCTCAAGGCCCCCGGTTTCAGGGGAGTATGGTTGCGTTAGTCACGCCAATGCACCCTGATGGCAGTCTTGACTATGACAGCTACCGTTCCTTAATTGACTGGCATGCTAAAGAAGGCACCGATGCGCTTGTCGTGGTGGGGACTTCTGGAGAGTCGCCAACGGTCAATGTTGATGAACACGCAGAGCTCATTCGCGTCGCGGTGAGCCATGCTGCTGGACGCATGCCTGTGATTGCGGGTGTGGGTGCGAATTCGACCAGCGAGGCCATTGACCTTGCAGAGCATGCGCGTAGCCTGGGTGCGGATGCCGGCTTGTCCGTAGTTCCTTATTACAACAAGCCTTCCCAGGAAGGTATGTATCAGCATTTCAAAGCTATCCAAGAAGCTGTCGATCTGCCAACGATCCTGTACAACGTTCCAGGGCGAACGGTTGCGGACCTGGCTCATGAGACTGTTTTGCGTCTCGCGCAGGTCCCCGGAATCATCGGGATCAAAGATGCGACAGGTGATATCGGTCGTGGCGCCTTGCTGATTCGGGATGTGCCTGCAGATTTTCATGTGCTCAGTGGCGACGATGCGACGGCCGCAGCGCTGATACTGCTGGGTGGGCGCGGTAATATTTCTGTTACCGCCAATATTGCGCCGCGCGCGATGCACGATCTCTGCGCAGCGGCCTTGTCGGGCGATCTGGCACGCGTTCGCGAAATCAATCAGTTACTGGGGACCCTCAACAAACTTCTGTTTGTCGAAGGCAATCCAGTTCCAGTCAAGTGGGCTCTGGCCCAGATGGGACGCATGCCTGCTGGTCTGCGTCTGCCTCTGGTCGAGCTGAGTGCTCAGTTTCACGCGCCTTTGCGCACAGCGTTGGTTCAGGCGGGGTTGCTTTAATATGAAAAGTTTTTTTAGTAGTAAAACATGTTTGGTCGCGGCTATCTCGGTCTTGATCGTGACACTCCAGGGATGTTCGGGTTTGACCCAGGTTCTCAACGGTGAAAACTCTGTTGACTATAAGAGTGTTGTTCGGACAGATCCGTTAAGTATCCCTCCCGATCTGACGCAGGCTTCGAACGATCCGCGTTATCGTGCGCCAGCCTCTGGCTCGACCACCTTTACACAGTTTCAGCAGCAAGGGCAGAACGTCGGCAAAAATGTTCCTGCCTCCCAGTCGTCGGTTTTGCCCACACGCACAGACATGCGTGTGATGCGTGATGGTGATTTACGCTGGCTGGTCGTAGACATGCCGGCAGACAAAGTCTATTCAATGGTTTCAGACTTCTGGGTTGAGAACGGTTTCGCTTTGGATGTCACAGATCCCAAAGCTGGACTGATGATCACCAACTGGGCTGAAAACCGCGCCAATATTCCAGAAAGCTTTATCCGTGAAGCACTTAGTAAAGTTCTGGATGGTTTGTGGGATAGTGGCACGCGCGATAAATTCAAAACACGCATTGAGCGTGTCAGCAATAACCGTACCGAAGTTTATATCTCCCATATGCACATGGAAGAAAAAAACTACAGTACACAGGGCCAGGTTGACGTGCGCTGGATGAACGGCAAAGAAGACCCGGGTTTGAATGCTGCCATGGTCGCGCGCCTGATGGTGTTCCTGGGAGAAGATGTCGATGGTGCACGTAAGAAAATGGGCACAGCCCAGCTTGCATCCCAAGAACCCAAAGTTGCAATTCCTTCGCAAGACAAGTCATCGCTCATCATTGCCGAGCCCTTTGATCGTGCATGGCGTCGTGTGGGTGTCGCGCTTGATTCTGGTGGCTTTGCGGTCGATGATCGCGATCGTACTGCAGGTGACTTTTATGTGCGTTATGTTGATACCGATACCGGTGCCAAGCGTGAAGATCCTAACTTCTTTAGCAGACTGTTTGGTGCCAAAGATCCTGCCAAGGCACCGACCTATCGTCTGCATCTGACCCAGCAAGGCACACAAACTGAAGTGACTGTGTTTGATGCCAACGGTAAACGCGATGAGAGTCCTACTGCTCAGCGTATTATTGGTGTGCTGTCCGGTAAGATGTAAACCTGATGAACAGGTGACTGTGACGCGTTGGTTGCGTCCAGTGACTGAGTTCAAAAGCAAACGCCCCGCAAGATCTGCGGGGCGTTTGCTTTTGTTGCGCAACAACTGGGCTACGTCGCTATATTCAATGCCTCACCCATGGAGAAGTTTAATGACCAGCCCAAGCAATGCACATCCAAGCAGGACATGAATGATGTTGCGTTTTTGCATGATTAGTAAATAGGCTGCGATCAATGTAATCAGGGCTGAGATCCAGTCAAATGCCCCAGCAATGCCTTGCGGCCAGAGTACGTGATATCCAAAGAACAACGCAAGATTCAGAATGACGCCAACAACGGCTGCTGTAATGGCTGAAAGCGGGCCGGTAAATTTGATATTGTTATGCGTCGTCTCGATTAACGGGCCGCCCGCAAAAATGAACAAGAAGGAAGGCAGGAAGGTAAACCAGGTCACTACGCACGCCGCGATTGCTCCAGCCAAAAATAAACTGTCAGGCCCCAGGAACGCTTTCAGATAGCCACCTACAAACCCCACATACGCAACGACCATAATCAAAGGACC
>CANBUF010000118.1 GCA_947372575.1 Alcaligenaceae bacterium
TAGTATCAGACGTGAATACGGATATGCTGACAAAGATTCCTAACAGACGTGCGTTTGATATCTTTGCCCAGGAAGCCTTGAAGAGTGCCAGAAAGGTCAATCAAACGGTATCACTCCTGATGATTGACATTGATAAGTTCAAGCTCATCAATGACACCTATGGTCATGCTGCGGGTGATATCGTCCTGCAAGAATTAGCACATCGTTGGAGTTCCAATATAAGAGGCTCCGATATGCTTGCGCGACTCGGGGGCGAGGAGTTTTGTCTGCTACTGCCGCAAGCCTCAGAGGTCGATGCTAAGTTAATAGCAAAAAAAATGCTGAAACTCACTTCACAAACGCCTATTCAAGTGACAGGTTTTGCAGAGATGACTTCAATCTACGTCAACGTTAGTATTGGACTCGTGACCGCCGCGCCGGACAACGCACTTAGCATTCAAACCTTACTTGGCCTGGCAGATGAAGCGCTCTACCAGGCCAAGGATTTAGGCGGGAATTGCATCGTGATTTCTGAACCTGTACACCATCCAACTATCAATGCGTAAACTTTATGAGTGATCTGTACGCTAGCGAACGGTGCATAAATCTCGATCAGTAAATAATGACCTCTCCACGGGTGCGTAACGGCCTCAGCCTGAGCGGGATCCCGATCAAGTCAGGAGCGTCAACATGAAACTCAATCCAAAAAAATTTACAGCCTCTGCTGCAGCAATGATGGCAACGGTCGCGACTGTTGCTGCGTTAACGTTATCCTCTACAAGTGTATTTGCCGCTGACAAGGATATGCATGAAGATCGCGCTCAGCAGCGTATTGCTAACATGCATGTCAGACTTGGCATCACCCCAGCCCAGGAAGCGCAGTGGAAGATCGTCGCCGATGTGATGCGTGAAAACGGCAAAGTCATGGATCAACTCACGCAGCAACGCGTGGATAAGTCCAAAGAGATGAATGCCGTGGATGATTTGAAGTCTTATGCTGCAATTACCGATGCGCATGCAGATGGACTGCATAAGTTGATTCCAGCTTTTGCTGTGCTGTACTCCAGCATGTCAGACGCCCAGAAAAAACAGGCTGATACGATGTTTAAGCATGGCGAAAACGGGCGAGTGAGCAACAAATCTGCGGATAAAGCAGGGGGTAAATAAAATGAAAACCCTCACCACGCAATCTGTAATGTCCAGTGCTCATCAGTTCACAGTTGTGGTTGTTGCTCTGTGTATAGCGGCGTTGAGTGCGTTGTGGTTGCCCTATGCTCACGCTGACAATAACGAAGGCCAACATAACGGCAACGTGAACAAAGGGCAAGCCTATCATCGCGAAAACAACCAGGGGCAGAACTGGAATAGGGGAGATCATGACGATCACCACGATCGCGATGATGCCCGCTACAAACCAGGTTATGCGCATCCTTATTACTACTCACAACCTGTTTATGTTCCACCACCTGTTTACTATGAGCCATATCAGTCTCCAGGGATCAATTTGTTTTTCCCCCTGGATTTACGTTGAGCGTTAAGGCCTACTACCGTTGGGGCATGTCCTTAACTGAGTAGCCCAGGCTCACTGTCGCATCAGCAGGGATGGGAGGCATCGTTGCCTCCCAGTCTTCCCAGGCTTGACGCATGGCAGTGAGCCTGTCTGGTTGCTGATGCGCCAGGTTGGCACGTTCACGCGCATCGCCCGGGATATTGAACAGATAATCATTGCCGTCGACGCGCAGGTATTTCCAGTCACCCTCGCGCATGGCGCGTTGTCCGCGGTGATTCATGCGCCAGTGCATGGGACGCGCGAATGTCTGCGCGGGTTGCTGCAGGACCGAAAGCAAGGAAATCCCATCAAAGGGATAGCGTGCATCGGCTTGCAAGCCTGCAGCTTCGAGCAGGGTCACAGACCAGTCCATGGTCATGCATAATTGATCACTCACGCCGCCTGCTGCGATTTGTGCAGGCCAGTGTGCGATCCATGGCACACGAATACCGCCTTCGGTCAGATCCATCTTGCCGCCTACCAGCGGCCAGTTATCCGAAAACCGCTCGCCACCGTTGTCGCTTGTGAATACGACGAGCGTGTTGTGCACGAGATCGAGTGAATCAAGCGTTCGCATGATTTTACCGATACCCTCATCCATGTGATGAATCATGCGCTGGTACGTGTGGATGTTGCCACCGTGGAGATGAAACAGATTGTTTTTGATTTCTTGCGCGAGCGCTTCGTCATCGCGCGTTTCCCAGGGCCAGTGTGGAGCGGTGTAATGCACACTCAAAAAGAATGGTTTGCCAGAATGGGCATCGCTGGCCATGCGTTCGATATAGTCTACGGACCGATCTGAAATCAGATCCGTCAGATAGCCTTCTTCGGCGCGCTCAGACTCTCCGAACCAGAGGTCATGCGTGCCATTTGAAGAGCAATGTGTAAAGTAATCGACCCCGCCCGACATCGGACCAAAGAACTCCTCATAACCGGAGCGTAAGGGACCAAAGGCAGGTGGGTAGCCCATGTGCCATTTGCCAATCAGTGCAGTGTGGTATCCGTTGTCGCGCAACAATGACGGTAAAGTCGGATGCTCAGCAGGGAGTCCCAGTGTCGTACTGCCTCGGCTCTTGCTATTGATGGGCTCCTCTGCAGCGCCCCTGAGGCGGTACTGATAGCGACCCGTCATCAGTGCAAAGCGTGTAGGCGAGCATACCGGCGCGTTGGAGTACCCCTGCGTGAATTTCAATCCCTTTGCGGCCAGGTCATCGAGGACCGGGGATACCTCACCAAAGCCGGCGGGCCGTCCACCATAACAACCCAGGTCGGCAAAGCCGAGATCGTCTGCCACGATAAAAATAATATTGGGTTGATTTTTCACGGTTGAAATCCTGAGCGGGTAACAATGGGCGCCCATTGCGCACGATAATTATTGAGCATAGTCTGCGTCTGAGCCTGAGTACTGATAAAAGGAGTCAATTTGGCAGCGGCAAAGGTGCGTTGAGTCTCTGGATCCTGCATGACTTCGCGGATCGCTTCGCTGAGTTGTAAGAGCTTGGCTTGCGGCAGACTTTTGGGTGCAAAAAAAGTATTCCAGCCGGTCGCCGTTATCTCTAATCCTGCTTGGCTAAATGTTGGGATATCTGGTGCAAAGGGTGCACGCTGTGCGCCCGAGACTGCGAGGATTTTCAGCTTGCCTGCTTCATGCTGCGGCCAGAGCGTATCCAGAATGTCGATCGCGACAGGCATTTGCTTTCCAATCAAGTCGTTCATCAATGGCGCTGATCCGCGATAGCCGACGACTTGCGTTTGAACCTGTGTCTTGTCTGCCATCATCAATGCAAAGAAGTGCGGTAAGCTGCCTGTGGCGGGTACCCCAATGTTTGCCTGGCCAGGATGCGAGCGAAGCCAGTCCAGCAGGCCCATAAGATCACTCACCGGCATCGATGGTTCGACTGCGAGTCCAAACTCATAACTATTGACTTGGGATACTGGGACAAAGTCATTTTCGGCATCGTAGCCATTGTCTTGAAAGACTAGGGGGGCGACGACCATGACCGCAGGGTTCGCCAGCATCAGCTGGACTTGATTTGAAGGGGTCGACTTCACAATTTGCGCAGCGACGCGTCCACCTGCCCCGGTCTTGTTTTCAACAATTACGGCGATATGCAGTTTGGTCTGAAGTTTTTCTGCAACGATGCGTGCGATACGGTCTGTTGCGCCGCCCGGCGCAAAGCCCACCACAATTCGTATGGGGCTATCAGTCGGAACAATTTGTGCATCGACATGTCCGACGCATGCAGAGCATGCGATCAGGACAAACAGATATTGTTGAAGGATGCGTATCACGTGTGACTCCATTAAGCGCAAATTATATTTTTTGTTGTTACGGAATTTCATAAACTATCAAAATTGGTTACCCAATTTTTAAACGCTTAAAGGCTGTTTCAATTACCCTTGTAATGTAAGAATTATTGTTATTCATAAAAATTAGAAATTTCAAGAGACCAACGTGAAAATTATAATGAATCGATTTTTCAACTTACTTAATCGTTTTGTCAGCTTACTTCTTCCGTGCTCGTTATTCATGGCCAGTGCAGCGATTGCCCAAAATGGCCCGATGCATGTGATATTGCCACTGGGCCCGGGATCAGGTGTTGATAACTTTGCACGCACCGTCCAGCCTGCATTAAGCAAGGCGCTAAATGGTCAGGTCGTCGTCATCGAGAATATGCCAGGGGCAGGAGGGCTGACGGGTACTGCCGCCTTGGTTAAAGCAGAACCCAATGGCAATACAATCGCGTTTGTATCAAACAATCATGCAATCAATCCAAGCGTATTTAAGAATATGCCATTTGATAGTCTGAAGGACATCACACCGATTAGCGTGATTGGTAGCTCTCCATTTGTGCTGGTTGTGAACCCGAACAAAGTTCCAGTTAAAACAGCAAAAGAGCTTCAGGCCTTTCTGGCAACGAACCCCGATCAATACAATTACGCTTCATCAGGGAACGGCACCATTATTCAGCTTGCCGGTGAAATGTTCATTCAGGCAGCCGGCGTGAAGCTACGACATATTCCTTACAAGGGTATGGGACCTATGCTGACTGATCTTATGGCGGGTCAGGTAGAAATGGGCGTTGCCGCTGTAGCGGCCGTAGAGGGGCAATTAAAAAGCGGAGCTTTACGTGCCATTGGCGTAATGGGTCGCGAGCGAGTTTCAACACTGCCAGACGTGCCCACCATGATTGAGCAGGGTTTCCCGACGGTTGATGTTCAGGGCTGGTTTGCAGTGATTGGGCCAGCAAAGTTGCCCGCTGAGCAAGTCGCACGTATCCATGCTGCTGTTGTTCAGGCATTTAACGACCCCACAGTTAACGAAAAGTTAACCCAGCAGGGCAACGTGATCAATCCCACCACGCCAGCAGTAGCCACTCAGTTTTTTAAGTCGGAACAGGAGCGCTATGCGCGTCTGATTGCACAATCGGGAATCGCGGTTGACTGACCGTTGTACATCCAATTTCTCTGGAGCTTTACATGGCTGATTTGTTTGAAAACCCAATGGGACTGTGCGGCTTTGAATTCGTTGAGTTTGCATCTCCTGCGCCTAATGTCCTTGAGCCTCTTTTTGAAAAAATGGGATTCACCCTGGTAGCCAGGCATCGTTCTAAGGATGTGGTGTTGTATCGGCAGGGCAACATCAATTTCATTGTGAATCGTGAGCCAAAGAGTCTGGCAGGCTATTTTGCAGCCGAGCATGGTCCTTGCGCATGTGCCCTGGCTTTCCGGGTCCGTGATTCGCATCTGGCATATAACCGCGCACTCGCGCTCGGTGCTCAGCCCATTGAGATTCCTACCGGGCCGATGGAGCTGCGTCTGCCTGCAATCAAAGGCATCGGCGGCGCACCGCTGTACCTCATTGATCGCTTCGAAGACGGCAAGAGTGTCTATGACATTGATTTTGAATTTATCGAAGGTGTGGATCGCCATCCAGTCGGTCACGGTTTTAAAATGATCGATCACCTGACCCATAACGTCTACAAGGGGCGTATGGCATTTTGGGGGACATTCTACGAACAGCTCTTTAATTTTCGTGAGATTCGCTACTTTGATATCAAAGGCGAATACACGGGTCTGACTAGCCGTGCCTTAACAGCGCCTGATGGATTGATCCGTATTCCTCTAAACGAAGAATCCGGCAAAACGGGCGGCCAGATCGAAGAATTCCTGATGCAGTTCAATGGTGAGGGCATTCAGCACATTGCCTTATTGACCGATGACTTATTGGCCAGTGTCGACTCTTTACGCAAGGCTGGTATCCCGCTGATGACAGCACCGAATGATATGTATTATGAAATGCTTGATGAGCGGTTGCCCGGACATGGAGAACCCGTTCAAGAGTTAAAGACGCGCGGTATTTTGCTCGATGGCTCGACGTCCAACGGCGAGCAGCGTTTGTTGCTACAGATCTTTTCACAAACGTTGCTCGGACCGGTGTTCTTTGAATTCATTCAGCGCAAAAAAGATGAGGGCTTTGGAGAGGGAAATTTCAAAGCGCTTTTTGAGTCGCTCGAACGCGATCAGATTCAACGCGGTGTACTGGACTTATGAAGCTCTATACCTATTTCCGTAGTTCAGCGGCCTATCGCGTGCGGATCGCACTTAATCTTAAAGGCTTGACTCCCGAGATGGTGCCAGTTCATCTCGTTCGAAATGGCGGCGAGCAATTGTCACCTGCGTACCTCGATCTGAATCCTAACGCGCTGCTGCCCACATTGATTGATGGCGATGCTTGCCTCACGCAGTCTTTGGCGATCATTGAATATCTCGAGGAAGTCTATCCAGAGGTTCCCGTGCTCCCCCAGGATCCCGTCGCACGCGCGCAAGTCCGCGCTGTGGCGCTTACCATTGCCTGTGATATTCATCCCCTTCAAAACCTGAGGGTATTGAAGTATCTGACTAAAGAGCTTCATGTCACTGACGAGCAAAAGAATGCCTGGTACCTGCATTGGGTTTCCACAGGTCTGGCGTCTGTCGAATCGATGGTGTCGCAGTTAAGT
>CANBUF010000119.1 GCA_947372575.1 Alcaligenaceae bacterium
TGCGTTTGACGAACTCCCTGATCCTGCTGATGATTTTGCCAGCCCGTTGGGCCTGCGAAGCAGCTTTTTCAAGTGCTGGCAGCAACATATTCATGTCCGTATGGCCGGCCTTGACCATAGCCACTGCACCCATGCTGTAGTTAGTAATGGCAGTCAGAGGCTGGTTCAACTCATGCGCAAGCGAGGAGGCCATTTCGCCCATAGTCGTCAGACGGCTGGTGATCTGGATTTTTTCTTGCTGGATACGTGAGGCTTCTTCGTGGTGGCGGCGTTCTGTAATGTCTCGTGCAACCTGCAGCCGGACGCGTCGTCCATCTGTCCAGGCAAGCATCCGGTGCTGCACTTCAAACCACCGTTGTACAGAGGCTGAAAAAATCTCGACGGATTCGTCGGTATAGCGACCTCGGCGACCGGCCAGCAATTCATCGTGACCGTTGGTTTGTGCACCAAAAAAACGACGGTATGTACGATTGGCAAACAGCAATTCGAGTCCATCGTTGGTGTCAGCGGTCACCGAAATCGCGTCATCAAGACCCTCAAGTACGGTCATAAACCGTTCGTGTGCAGCAGTCAGGGCCTCACGGATGCGCTTGGGCTCGGTGATGTCGGTCATCGAGGTCATCCAGCCGATCTGGGTTCCATTCGGATCACGCAAAGGCGACACATACATCCGCGCATTGAATCGTGAGCCATCGCGGCGCTGGGCTTCGAGCTCCAGTCCGCTGCTGGGGGTCTTGCCGGTCAGCACATTATCAAGCGTCTGCTGGTGCGAGGCGTGACGTCCAGGGACCCAGTAGGGGAAGGGTGGGAGGCGGCCAATCAGGTCGGCTTCGTTCCATCCAATCATGCGACAGAATGCGGGATTGACATAGGCAATGCGGCCTTCGAGATCCAGTACACGCATACCAGTGGACATGGAGTTTTCCATGGCGCGCCTGAAACCGGTCTCAGCAATCAGTGCTGCCTCAGCCTCTGAGCGATAGCGCGTATAGCGCCACAAGATCAGTAACGCGATGACAATCACGATCGACAGTGCAACGACGACCCCGATCAGGCGGTGCTGACGCATCTCCTGATCAATGGTCACAAACATGATGCTGCCATCATGCAGGCGCTGTAACCAGAAGAACACACCCATTACACAGGCATAGAGCACCAGAATCAGCATAGGCGTGAGCCAATACCATCTGCGACGACGCAAACGGGCATGATCGTGAAACGGTGTGGCGATAACCGACTTAGGCGGTGATGACATTCAGTGAATCCAATGATTTACTTATTTTAGACGCGTTATTAGATTTATTAAATTTCACAATGTGAAAATCAATACCGTAAGGTGAAATTTCACTTGCCGGGTTTTCCATATGTAAATAGAATGCGGCAAATACCCAAAAACAGGTAGGCTTACGTACTTGATAGCTTACGACCCAGGAGATAGTTATGGCACCACAAGCTGCCGCACTGAATGCGACGAACGACGAGGACCTGCTCGAAACACAGGAATGGCTCGATGCACTGTCCGCAGTCCTGGATCGCGAAGGTCCTGAACGTGCGCATTATCTGCTTGAGCGACTGATTGAACTCGCTCGCCGATCCGGCGCGATTATTCCTTTTTCACCCAATACCGCATACCTCAATACCATTCCTGCAGGGCTCGAAGCCGTGCACCCGGGCAATCAGGAACTCGAAGCGCGTATCCGCCATTACATTCGCTGGAACGCGATGGCGATGGTGGTGCGTGCCAATAAACACAATCCACCTGATGGTGGAGATCTCGGTGGTCACATCGCCTCGTTTGCCTCGTTGGCAACAATGATCGGTTGTGGTCAGAATCACTTCTGGCACGCAGACACACCAGAGCGTGGTGGCGACCTGGTGTATTTCCAGGGGCACTCTTCACCTGGCGTGTATGGCCGTGCTTACCTCGAAGGCCGTCTCACCGAAGACCAGCTGAATCACTTCCGTCAGGAAGTCGGCGGCAAGGGACTTTCTTCCTATCCCCATCCAAAACTGATGCCTGAGTTCTGGCAATTCCCAACGGTATCTATGGGTTTGGGGCCATTGATGGCGATCTATCAGGCGCGTTTTCTCAAATACCTGCATGCACGTGGCATTGCTGACACAAGCCAGCGCAAAGTCTGGGTATTTTGTGGCGATGGTGAAATGGATGAGCCCGAATCCCTCGGTGCCATCAGCCTGGCTGCACGCGAAAAACTCGACAACCTGATTTTTGTCATTAACTGCAATTTGCAGCGACTTGATGGCCCTGTGCGTGGTAATGGCAAGATCATCCAGGAACTCGAAGGCGATTTCCGTGGCAGTGGCTGGAATGTGCTCAAACTGATTTGGGGCGGTTATTGGGATCCGCTGTTGGCGAGCGACAAAGAAGGCATACTTCGCAAGATCATGGAAGAAACTGTCGACGGCGAATACCAGGCTTACAAAGCCAACGATGGTAAGTTCGTGCGTGACCATTTCTTTGGCAAGCATCCAAAATTGCTTGAGATGGTGTCGCGTATGAGCGACGATGATGTATGGCGTCTGAACCGCGGTGGTCATGATCCATACAAAGTCTACGCAGCCTTTTCTGCGGCGACTGAGCATAAAGGTCAGCCAACCGTCATTCTCGCCAAGACCATCAAAGGTTATGGACTGGGACATGTTGCGCAGGCTAAAAATCCCTCGCACCAGCAAAAGAAACTCGACATCGATACGCTGCGCGAGTTCCGTGACCGCTACAATATTCCGGTGCCTGATAGCCAGCTCGAAGACTTGCCCTACATCAAGCCAGCAGAAGACGCACCCGAAATGCTCTACCTGCATGAGCGTCGTAAAGCACTGGGTGGTTACTTGCCCAAGCGCCGCATGCGTGCTGACGAAAAACTCAAAGTCCCCGCACTCGAAGTACTGCGTCCAGTACTCGAGCCGACAGCAGAAGGTCGCGAAATTTCAACCACCCAGGCGTTTGTCCGCGTGTTGAACCAGGTCTTGCGTGACAAGGACATCGGTCCTCGTGTCGTGCCAATCCTGGCGGATGAATCACGTACCTTTGGTATGGAGGGTTTATTCCGCCAGATTGGTATCTATGCACCAGAAGGTCAAAAATACGTTCCTGTCGACAAAGACCAGGTGATGTACTACCGCGAAGCGGCTGATGGTCAGTTGCTCCAGGAAGGCATCAACGAGGCGGGTGCGTTCAGTTCGTGGATTGCTGCGGCAACGTCATACTCGACGAACAACCGCATCATGATTCCTTTCTACATTTATTATTCAATGTTTGGTTTTCAGCGCGTAGGCGATCTTGCCTGGGCAGCGGGTGACATGCAGGCACGTGGATTCTTGCTGGGCGGCACAGCGGGTCGCACAACGTTGAACGGCGAAGGCCTGCAACACGAAGACGGTCACAGCCATATCTTTTCGTCAGTGATTCCGAACTGCGTTTCGTATGACCCAACCTTTGCCCATGAGCTGGCTGTCATCATTCAGCACGGTCTCAAGCGCATGGTCGAAGATCAGGAAAACGTCTTTTATTACCTCACGGTAATGAACGAAAACTATGCCCAGCCAGGCCTGAACAAAGGCGACGAAGAGGGCATTATCAAAGGGATGTATCGCCTGAAAAAAGGCGGCAAGTCAAAAATCCGTGCCCAGCTGATGGGTTCGGGTACGATTTTGCGCGAAGTCATGGCTGGAGCCGATTTGCTTGAAAAAGACTGGGGCGTATCTGCCGATATCTGGAGCGTCACCAGCTTTACAGAGCTGCGTCGTGATGGTCTGGATTGCGAGCGTCACAACATGCTCAATCCAACCGCCAAGGCGCAGGTTCCTTATGTCACAGCCTTGCTGGCCAAGACAGAAGGCCCGATCATTGCTTCGACTGACTACATGAAATTGTTCTCTGATCAGATCCGGCCCTTTATGCCCAAAGGGCGTGATTTTAAAGTGCTGGGAACGGATGGTTTCGGTCGTTCTGACTTCCGTTCAAAACTGCGCGAACATTTTGAAGTGGATCGTCACTTTGTTGTGCTGGCAACCCTGCGTGCTCTGGCAGACGAGGGCACAGTGCCGGTGAGCAAAGTTGCAGAAGCCATTAAGAAATATGGCATTGATCCTAACAAAGCCAATCCTCAATACGCTTGAGAAAGAGACAAGATATGAGCAACCTTATTGCAATTCAGGTTCCAGACATTGGTGACTTTGACACGGTTGAAGTCATCGAAGTGCTGGTCAAAGTCGGTGATACCGTTAAGGCTGAACAAAGTCTGATTACGGTCGAGTCCGACAAAGCCTCCATGGAAATTCCCGCCTCGCAGGGTGGTGTAGTCAAGTCTGTCGAAGTCAAAGTCGGTGACAAGGTCAAGCAGGGCAGTGTAGTGATTCATGTTGAGGCATCAGAAGGTGCTGCAACCGCACCAGCAAGTGCTTCGGCAAGCGCACCCGCAGCGGCGCCTGCATCTGCAGCACCAGCACCAGCACCAGCTGCTGCTCCTGCTCCTGCTCCTGCTCCTGCAACAGAAAAACTAGCCGTTGTTCAATCCGCATCAACAGTCCTATCAGCACCAGCTCCGACTGCTGGAAAACTTGAAATGCCGGTATCGACTGCGGGATTGCCACACGCATCACCCTCTGTGCGTAAATTTGCGCGCGAACTCGGAGTCGACCTGGTACGTGTGTCTGGTACAGGTCCAAAGAGCCGGATCGTGCTCGAAGACATCCAGAATTTTGTCAAGCAGGTTATCGCAAGTGGTGCTGGCGGCTCAAACGCTTCTACAGGAGCTTCGCTGGGTGGTGGACTCGATTTGCTGCCTTGGCCAAAAGTCGACTTTGCCAAGTTTGGCGCAATTACACCCCAACCACTTTCGCGCATCAAGAAAATTTCTGGTGCCAATTTGCATCGCAACTGGGTCATGATTCCGCACGTCACGAACAATGATGATGCAGACATTACGGATCTTGAAGCCCTACGTGTCACGCTGAACAAAGAGAATGAAAAGGCAGGTATCAAGGTCACGATGCTTGCTTTTCTGATCAAAGCAGTTGTTGCAGCACTGAAAAAATTCCCTGAATTCAATGCATCGCTCGAGGGCGACAATCTGATCCTCAAGCAGTACTACAACATCGGTTTTGCTGCCGATACGCCGAATGGTCTGGTAGTGCCGGTAATTCGTGATGCCGATAAAAAAGGCATCCTGGACCTGGCTCGCGAAAGTAGTGAACTCGCCAAAAAAGCGCGTGATGGCAAACTGGCTCCGGCAGAAATGCAGGGCGGTTGCTTTTCGATTTCGTCGCTCGGCGGAATTGGTGGCACAAGTTTTACACCCATCATCAATGCTCCTGAACTCGCGATCCTGGGCGTTTCACGCTCCTACATGAAGCCGGTCTGGGATGGTAAGCAATTTGTTCCACAACTCACCTTGCCGATGTCCCTGTCATATGACCACCGTGTCATCGATGGCGCCTCTGCTGCCCGATTCAACGCCTATCTTGGCAGCTTGCTGGCGGACTTCCGTCGCATTGCACTGTAAGGGACAGCCATGAGCAATATTGTTGATATTCAAATCCCTGATATTGGTGACTTTGATACGGTCGATGTGATTGAAGTGCTGGTCGCCGTGGGCGATACAGTCAAGGCCGAGCAAAGCCTGATCACTGTTGAGTCTGACAAATCCTCGATGGAAATACCGTCCTCACAGGCAGGTGTAGTCAAGTCTCTGGCTGTGAAAATCGGTGACAAAGTCAAACAAGGCTCGGTCATCATGCAGATCGAGGTGGGTGCTGCAGGTGGCGCTGCTGCTTCAAACACTGCAGCTTCAAGTGCTCCTGCTCCGAGTCCCTCCGCATCAGGTCCCGCTGCAGCACCTTCAGTTGCCACTCAAACAGCGACCAGTGCCTCTGTCGAAGCGCCAACCTCTGCGCCAGCTTTAACACCTGCTGCTAGCAAGCCTGTAGCTTCTATTGCGCCTTACGCAGGTAAGGTCGACATCAAATGCGACCTGCTTGTGCTTGGTGCAGGACCCGGTGGTTATTCAGCAGCTTTTCGCGCTGCAGATCTGGGTCTGAATGTTGTGCTGGTCGAACGTTACGCAACTCTTGGTGGGGTGTGTCTGAATGTTGGTTGTATTCCTTCCAAAGCCTTGCTGCACACTGCAGCAGTGATGGAAGAAGCACAGGCACTTGCGGACCACGGTATTACCTTTGGCAAGCCAAAAATTGATCTTGATAAATTGCGCGCATTTAAAGATGGTGTGATCGGCAAGCTGACGGGCGGACTGGCTGGAATGGCCCGTGCACGTAAAGTCACCGTGGTGCATGGTCTGGGCGAATTTGTCAGCCCCAATCATGTCACCGTCAAGTCCGATGCTGGTGCCCAGACAATCGAATTTGGTCAGGCCATCATCGCTGCAGGTAGCCAATCAGTCAAACTGCCTTTCATGCCTGAAGATGAACGCGTGGTCGACTCCACTGGTGCCTTACTGTTGCGCAGCATTCCTA
>CANBUF010000120.1 GCA_947372575.1 Alcaligenaceae bacterium
AGCACACCGCAATCTGTTTTCCGGCACCTTTGAAATAAAACAGTCTGAAATTACCTTTGATTAGTTCATAAATACCCAGTTCTTTGCTGGCTTCATGACTCCAACCTGATGGTATTGCCTGAAAACCATGTTCAGCTATGTGCACGAGCATATGAAAAAACCCAGCTCTCACAGATTTTGTTTGCTTGTCATCGCTGGTCAAAAAAGCCTCAACCAGGCATAGATCACCGTCCATGACAGCCACAATCTCAAACTTATCAGTGGCGGCTAATGCCTTGAGCCTCATATTGTCAACCCATAGGTTAACAATGTCAAGTTACCTAGATGGGCACCGTAAGTGACTCTAAAAATACTAAGTTTTAAAAAGTGAAACACTCAGAATTCTCTTTGTTATAGGGCGCTGGAAACACCATACAGGGCCACAACGCTGCAAAAGAGTTAGCTCCAGCATTGACAATTGCTACTCTAGAGTCATGGGGGTACGCCGATACGTCATTGCCTGAAAAACCACTAGAGTGTTTTTAAGGGTTGTTTAGAGCTACCATCCTACATCACATTTATTGATGAAATAAAAGACCGCATGCAATCGGTCAACTATATAAGATTAGGACGAACCCTCGTCAATGCAACATTTCACTCTAGAGCTAACGATTTCCAGCTTAAGAGGAGTTGCCCCCCTGAAGCTAGGCATTCTAGTTGGGTGGTGCCGCTGGTCAGGGCAGGAATCTCACCTGGCCATCTTCGTATTATTAGTACGACGTCTTTGCTGACCACCGGCCAACGGACACCGAAATTCATTGTAGTCAGCTATCAAATGTTTGCAAATAGATTCAATTTCAAACACTACTAAACCAATTAAGGTGTCTAACATCTAAACTTGCCTACACCCGCGCCTACATGACTCAGAAATGAAAAACGGGCTTGAAGGCTAATTGCCTGCAAACCCGCATATTCACTGGTGGCGCATCCCTGATTCGAACAGGGGACCTTCGGATTATGATTCCGCTGCTCTAACCGACTGAGCTAATGCGCCATCCCTTCGACTGCCTGAACAACCGAAGTCCAAAATTCTAGCATTTTTTGACGAAGTTCGCATCCCGTGCGAGTCATCTACATGTCAAAATACTCAAAACCCCTGCCGGGTAACGAAAATAACCAAGAGACTCGACCATGATAGAACCGATTCTGACCTATATGCGCACCCCTTCGGAGGCAAAATTCAAGCTGCCGGTGGGTGCGGCCGACACGCATGTCCATATTTTTGGCCCGAATAACGTATTTCCTTATGCAGAGACCCGTAGCTTTACGCCCGTTGATGCACCCAAGGAGGCACTCTTTGCCTGGCACAAAAAAATGGGCATTGACCGCTGCGTGATCGTCAATACGCTCTTGCATGGTTATGACAATAGCGTTGTCGAGGATGCCATGCGTACCGCTAAAGGACGCTACCTGGGCATCGCCCTGGTGCAGATCGATGTCTCGAATGCCGAACTCAAGCGCCTCGCTCAGGTGGGCTTCAGAGGCGTGCGCTTCCATTTCATGCCCGGCTACAAGGTGCATGAGTCACCCGAGCAGATCATCGCGCTGACCAAACGCCTGGAACCACTCGGCATGCACTTGCAACTGCAACTGCACGCCCAGTATGCAAAAGAACTCATGCCTGTACTCAAGCAATCCGCCGTCACTGTCGTGATGGATCACATGGGGCGCGTCGATGCCCGCCTCGGTATCGAACATGAACATTTCCAGGACTTCTGCCGGTTGCTCGAGCTCCCCGGCTTTATGGTCAAAGTCAGCGGTATCGACTGCATCGATCCCACTCCCCCTTATGCGCAAGGCATTACATTTGCCCGGCATTTAGTACGTAACTACCCTGACCGCTGTGTCTGGGGCAGTGACTGGCCACATCCTAACCATACCCATGTGCCTGATGATGGCGTACTGGTCGATTCGCTAGCCGCGATCGCGCCTAAGCCTGACGTCCTGCATCAGTTACTGGTCGACAACCCACAACGCCTCTACCGCTTTTCTGCCTGAAGGAAAATAAAATGACTGGTCGTATTCAAGATAAAGTTGCCCTGATTATTGGTGCAGGTTCGGTTGGACCGGGCTGGGGGAATGGTCGGGCGATTGCCACACGTTTTGCCGAAGAAGGTGCAAAAATTTTCGGTGTGGACCGCAACCTCGAGCAGATGAAAGAAACCATCGAACGCGTTCAGGGTGCTGGCGCCGAAATTGAAACTGCCTTTTGTGACGTGACCTCACACCAGAGCATCAAGGACGCCGTCGCCGCTTGCATGGCGCGCTTTGGCCGCATCGATATTCTGGTCAATAACGTCGGCGGCTCAGCTGCGGGCGGCCCGGTCGAGATGTCAGAAGAGGTTTGGGATTCACAGGTCGACACAAATCTCAAAAGCGTATTCCTTGCGTGTAAACACGTGTTGCCCATCATGGAACAGCAAGGCAGCGGCGCCATCGTGAATATGGCCTCTACTTCAGGAACACGCTGGACCGGTTCGGCTCAGGTTGCCTACGCGGCGACCAAGGCAGGCGTGATACAGATGTCAAAAGTCATCGCGATTCAATACGCAAAGAAAGGCATTCGGGTCAACACCATCATCCCGGGACAGTTGCACACCCCAATGGTTGAGGTTCGCCTCGCGGGACAGCGTGCAGGCGGAGATGTCGCCAAAATACTGGAGCAACGTCAGGCGCGCATCCCACTGCCCTTCATGGGCGATGGACGCGATACGGCCAACGCAGCGCTATACCTGGCGTCAGACGAAGCGCGCTTTGTGACAGGGACAGAAATCGTGGTAGATGGCGGTATGTCTGTTCGCTGCGGCTGAACTTTTTATTAAACATGTCGGTTCGTTGCGGTTAAGGGTTTTTGAACATCTCAGTCAGTCGCGTGTCGCGCACGTTTAGTCGTAGATGTGTGCAACAACGCAACCATTATTTAAAAACGAAGACACCATGAAAAAAAATACACAGACAAAACACTTCGCTGCCACGTCGAAATTCCTGGCAACAATGCTGGGTGCGACAGTGATTGCACTGACCTCACTATGTGCATCGGCGCAAAACAAATCCATCAGAATGATCGTTGCATTTCCACCAGGAGGGCCGGTGGATTTTGTCGCACGCAGCATCAGTGATACGCTAGGCAAAGAACTTGGCCAAACCGTGATTGTTGAAAACAAGCCAGGCGCGAATGGCATCATTGCAGCCGAATATGTCATCAAGTCGCCACCAGATGGCTCTGTGATCTGGTTTACAAGTGCGGGAGCGGTCGCAATCAACCCAGGTCTCTACCCTAAACTGCCCTACAACCCACTAACGGACTTGGCACCCATCTCTCTGGTGTCGCGTAACGATGAGTTGCTCGTGGTCAATCCAAAGAACCCCGCCACGGGTCCCGGGGATTTTGTGGGTAACGCACTCAAGCAACGCACCACAATGGCGTCCTCTGGTATGGGTAGCGTGCCACATTTAGCTTCCGCGCTACTTGGTGACGCCACCAAAGCTCAGCTTGTAGACGTCCCTTACAAAGGTGCGGCACCCGCAATCACTGATGTGATGGCGGGCCATGTCGATGCATTCTTTGGTGATGTGCCTGGACTGATCAACAACATCCGTGCGGGCAAATTAAAACCTATCGCCATGGCTGCAGATCAACGACATCCTTTACTGCCAGACGTAAAAACTTTTAAAGAAATTGGTATAGAAGGCGTCGACTCCGACAACTGGTATGCGCTGTTTACTGCCAAAGACACACCGGCTGCGATGATCGATCGGCTCAATCAAGCGGTGGTGCGCACACTGGATAATCCAGAAGTTAAAAAACGACTTCTGGACTCAGGCACCCTACCCGCGAGCTCAACCCCCGCCGAACTCGGTGCACTCCTCCAGAAAGACACCGCAAAGTGGACCCGCGTGATTCGCGAAAAAAACATTCAACCTGATTAATACTCCGAGGCTGAACAGAACATGGATAAACAATGGAGTTCAGCCGTGTTCAGTCATCCTCAGCATTCAGGCTGCCATCATATCCAAGCAAGTCCTGGCAATGACCTTGGTTGCACGACGCAGGTCTTCGAGTTCGAGACGTTCGTCTGGTTGTTTGGCCCGGCTTTCTTCGACCGTGCGTGGACCGGCGCCATACAGCACGACCGGGATCCCTGCTTCGCAATACAGTCTTGCATCGGCGTAAAGCGGTGTGCCACACGCAGGGACCTTTTCACCAAACAACAGCTCAGCGTGCTGCTGTAATGCATGGACCAAGCCAGTACTACCTGGCAACGGTTTAAGCGCACGGGCAAGCAGCAAGCGTTTGGTTTCGACCTGAATACCGGGCAAGGCCTTCCAGACCTGATCAATCGTCGCACGAATACTCTGTTCAACCTGAGCGGGGTCCTCTTCGGGGATCATGCGACGATCCAGTTTAAGGACCACCTTACCCGGAATCACATTGGTATTGGTGCCGCCCTCTATCCATCCAATATTCAGATAAGGATGATTAATCCCAGGCACCGTGCTTTGTATGGACTTATAGTCTTCGTTCAGTGCGTAGAGCGCATTCATAATCTTGACAGCCGCCTGCAAGGCGTCTACCCCTGAGGTCGGTACCGCAGCATGTCCCATCTTGCCGTGCACAGTCACCTCGAATTGCAAGCAACCATTGTGCGCCGTAATGATCTGATAACTAAACCCTGCGGCAATTGCAATGTCGGGTTTAGTCAGGTGATTTTTAAGTAACCAGCCTGGGCCAAGTTCTCCACCGAACTCTTCGTCATACGTAAACTGCAATTCAATCCTGCCTGCAAGTGGCACGCCTAGCGCCTCAAGTGCACGCACTGCAAAGACGTATGTAGAAAAATCACATTTACTGACCGCTGCTGCACGTCCATATATGCGGCCGTCATGAATTTCGCCAGCATAAGGCGGAAAGGTCCAGCCATCGCCTGGGGGCACGACATCACCGTGCGCGTTCAACGCCAGGGTCTTACCGCCCTGCCCGTACTGACGCTTGACGATCAGATTAGTGATCGATTCAAGTCCTGCGGCATGCACAATGTCCTGCGGCACGGCATGAGGCACGGCCTGCATGTCAAACGATTTCAACAGTTCTGCTGTATGCAACGCATGGGGCGTGTTATTGCCGGGCGGCGTATCCGTCGGCACCTGGATCACAGCCTGAAGAAATTTAACCTGTTCATCAAAATGCTGATCAATCCATTGATCGAGTTTTGCGTAGAGTTCTGTTTTATCGTTCATATTCTAGGTATGGTTATTCTGATCTGGCTATTAAAAAAATTATTTTCAAGTAAAAATTGGGCGTGCACTAAACATTGTGTGCGCGCTCAATCTCACGACCCAACAGCAAGCTCATCGAGCAAAGCCATGAATGCACGCGTCGCAAGCGTCGCATCCTCTGCGGAGATAATTTCTAGTGGGTTATGGCTGATGCCACGATTACCTCCACGCACAAACAGCATCGCTTGGGGCATGATGGTGTGAATCTTCATCGCATCGTGCCCTGCTCCGCTATTGAGCCTGAAGACAGGCAAATCAAGAGAGGCGACAGCGCGTTCCCAACGCCGCTGCCAAACTGGGTCTGAGGGTGCCGCTGCAGCCCGCATGCTTTCTGAATAGTCAAAACTGACCGCTCTGCGTTTAGCAATAGCCTGTGCCTCGGCCAGAATATCTGCAACCAGCGCATCGCGCTGGCTATCGGTTGGCGCGCGCATATCAAGGGTAAACAAACACTGACCCGGAATGACGTTGATCGACCCCCCAGGCACTTGCATCATCCCGACTGTTGCGACCGAATCTCCATCAGCCAGCGCACGTTTTTCTGCCATCAAGCTGATTTCGGCGGCTGCCAGCAGCGCGTCATTACGCATGGTCATGGGTGTTGTCCCTGCATGCGCTGCAAGTCCGGTGATCGTGCAGGTGCCTCGAACACCCGCATTAATAGAGGTCACGACACCGAGCGGCAAACCGCCCTCACACAATACTGGTCCTTGCTCGATATGCACCTCGACAAAGCCTGCATATTTTGAAGGATCCCGTTTAATGGCATTAATCGCCTCCATCATGCCTGGCAATCTTGCACCCACCATTGCCTCGCGCATGGTGATGCCTTCGCTATCCGTTTGTTCTAGCCAGTTTGGATCGAATGAGCCGGTGACTGCACCCGCGGCAAGAAAGGTTGCCCGAAAGCGTTGCCCTTCTTCTTCAGAAAAACCAATCACTTCGATATCAAAAGGCAGACGGCGTTGTACTCGTGCTAACTCAGCCACACAAGCGACCGGAACCAGAATGCCCAGGCGACCATCATATTTACCTCCATTACGCACAGTGTCATAGTGCGAACCTGTGAGTAAGGTCTTTGTGTTTGTGCTCACGCGCTCTGTACTAACGGGATGACCTGGGGCTGCGCAAGGAGAATAGTTCGTCCCGCGATACA
>CANBUF010000121.1 GCA_947372575.1 Alcaligenaceae bacterium
AAGTTCGGTTAATTGCTGACAATATCGCTCAAGTTGAGGCGAATATCGCTCGCGCATACGCTGTGTAAAACTCAATCTGGATTCATCCTGGGCCGGGCGCCCTGTTTTGTAATCGACCACTAACCAGCCCTGCTCATCCGTCATCGCTAGATCGATCACTGAAACTTTGCCCGCCGCATCCATCAGCGCCCACTCGCGATAAGACTGAGGATGACTTAATAACCAGCGGCCACGCTCATGTGTCAGCATCGCTACAAGGGTGTCAATCACCTCGGTCGCAGCTAGTTCTGCTTGCGCCATAGGCAAGCCAGCCTGCGTCAGTTGCCGGTGAATCAGGGCAGACTTCTGAAAAACAGACTCCGTGGACCAGCCAACCAATCCTTGTTGCCCTATATGGGCAAGCCAGGCGTGCACCAGAATACCGATTTCCCGATCATAGGTGGTCGTGTCACGCCAAACATACGCTGCGTTGCGCAGCTGAACAGCATGCAGGGGCCAGGCAGGTGGGATTTTCATGCGGCGGCGCAGTGGCTGCCCGGTCAGAACCGGACGGCCTGACGCAACCTCCTCAGGGATTTGCATCCCTTGCGGTAGATCGGGCTTCTGAACATGCGTCCACAAACGATCTAGCAAGCTGCCCGATACGGGATCCGCGACTTGCCCGGTATTCTTATCCATTTTGACTTCCGCCACCAGATGCAACGACTCTTTAGCGCGCGTCGCCGCCACATAAAGCAGACGATCCACCTCATACGCTGCGCGACGTTTTTCACGCATCCCCAGATACTTGGAAAAAGTATCTGGATCCGAACTTGCGCGGGGTTTGATCGGACCAAACATCACGTGTTCATCAATCTGCTCGATACGCACCAGCGGACTTTGATCTGGACGCGGTCCATGGTGCAAGCCAAACAGGATGACGCGTTCAAACTGAAAACCTTTTGACTTGTGCATCGTCATGACTTCAACAGCGCGACTTTCAGAATCCGGTGCAGCGAAGAGTTTTTCGAGTTTGGATTCAAGCGCATCCAGATCCAGTCCACCGTACGGTGCCATCTGCTCGATCAACTGAAACACACGTTCGGCATCCTGCAAGTCACCGGCACCTTGCGCCAAAGCAGGCCCACCGAGCAGGCGCCACACCCGCTCAATCTGATTCGCAAGCGGTCGTATATCGTCTTCTTTTAAAGCTTGAAGCAAGAGCGGCGCAATGGCCATCAAGCGCGCATACTCTTCATTCTCGAGTAACCGCTCAGCCAGGCAAGCGCTACTGTCTGGAGAGGTTTTTAAAGCGCGTTCGAGCAACGCTGGCACGGCCCCCTGCCGATCCTCAGACAGCAAGGCATGCAGGCTGTTGAGCGTCAAACCGCAATACGGTGAACGCAATACAGATACCCATGCAGCCCGGTCGCCGGGATGACACAAGGCTCGGACAATCTGGACCAGATCCACAACAAACGGACGCTTATACAAAGGAACGAGCTCTACCGCGCGACAAGCGATCCCAGCTTGCCCAAGTAACTGCGTGACTTCTTTCAAGTGTGTGCGGGCACGCACAAGCACCGCGACCGGGTGCTGCTTATCGGGATACATGTCGAGCGCTTCGCGGACCAAATCCACGACCACCTCCTCGGCTTTTGCGCCAGTCTGCACAAATACCGGGTGAAAACGCACAGCAGGATCAAGGCTCAACGGATGAAATGCCTGAGAGTGCGCATACGAAATCGCACCTGCCGCTGGTTCATCCTCTGCAGGCAACAACTTTTCAAAAACAGTGTTGACCCAATCCACCACGCCGGCCTGCGAGCGAAAGTTATCCGTCAGCTGTAAGGACTCAACAGGCAAATCAGCTAATCCGTGATCGCGGATTTTCAGAAAAAGCGCCACATCCGCTTTGCGAAACCGGTAGATCGACTGCATCGGGTCGCCAACCAGGAAAAGCGTTCGGCCATCCCCAGCCTGCCAGCCAGAGGTTATTTTTTTAAGCAGATCAATCTGCGACTGGCTCGTATCCTGAAACTCATCAATCAACAAATGTCTGATATTGGCATCAAGCTTTAGCAATAATTCCGATGGATCGTCCGTGCGCCCGAGCGCCTGATCGGCGCGTCTGGCGATCTCAATAAAATCCACCTCGCCGGCTTGTGCGAACTGCACCATCAATTGCCCCGCTGCCAACCACAGACACTGAATCTGTGCGCTCAGGATATTCCACTGCGCTTGCGTGAATACCGGGTCTGGAGTCTCGACAATCGCAAATAATCTTTCAATCCAGGCTGCAGGCACGTTGCTTTCATGCGAGGCCAGCCATTCCTGCAATTGTTTTTTTTGTGCCGACTGAGGCGGGCACCCATTATTCTTATTCAGGGCTTTGCGTAACGTACCCGTGCCCGTCAATAGCAACTCAGCAAGCGCCCTCCACTGGGTCAGATACTCGAGCTCAGGACTAAACGGCTCACCCTCCCAATCCAGCAACGCATTTAATCCGTGATCTGACTTGATTTCAGAGAGTGCGACAGCGGCCAGACGCGCCGAGGGCGCCAACTGATCCGCCCAGCCAATCGGCATGAGCGTGGACAAACGAAGCAAATCCGACTCGATCGCTCTTTGCAAATTCAACTCCAGCACGTCACGATCATTGCCTTTTTCGAGCAAGGGCAACCACTGATCACGCTGACCCAGCATATCGGCGAGCGCATCCGCTGCGACTTCGATATCCAGATCCAGATGCTTGAGCAACTCCGTCACGCACGTAAAATCCTGCCGGTCAGCAAGGTCCAGCGTCATACGCGCTGCGGCCAGATAATGCGCACGTGCGTCATCAACCACAGCAGGCACTCCCCCCATCGCCGACAGCCACGGCATTGTGCGCACCAGAGACGCGCAAAAGGCATCGATGGTGCGAATCGAGAGTCGCGCGGGGTGTTGCAGTATTTGCCAGCCCATCTCCTGATCTCTCGCAAGCGCTTTGCGTGCAAGATCCCAGCTTTTAAGCGCATGCGCTTTTTCGGGCGGATCGACAGCTAGCCCCGCCACAAGTTTTTGCAAGACCCTTTCATGCATTTCGGCCGCAGCCTTACGCGTGAAGGTAATCGCTACGATTTCTTCAGGACGGTTAACCGTAGCTAACAATGCCAGAATGCGATCCGTCAGCAATTCAGTCTTACCTGAACCCGCCGGGGCCTGCACCAGAAAAGACTGCCGCGGATCGATCGCGCGCGCTCTCACCGCTGCATCATGAGGAATTTTTTCAGTCATCCTGATCTTCCTCATAAACTCGCAAAATCGGTAAGACATCACAAAACTTCAAATCATTTTTATTAAAGGACTGATTGACCGCCACACCTTGCAAAAACTCATCCGCAAGCCGCGTAATCGAATCATGTAATCGCTGCATGGCCGCCCCCCACGAAGCATCATCAAACTTTGCCTCGCCAAGTGACTTTGGACCTTTTAGTCCGATATCTTCGTCGACTAATCCAACTGCGGCAACAGACTTGCTATGCAATTGCACAAGAATAAAACCGGCCAGACTATCAGCTGCGCTAGCGCCAAGATCTTGCGCTGCAGTATTGAACGCATCATCACCCAGCATCAAGGCTGCATAACTCGGTAACTGCAGATTCAACAGCCGTTGCTGTTTCCAATCTTTTAAGACATCGGGTAATTTGGTACCTGACTTGTAATCGATCACGACCTGCCGTTCATCGCTTGTGAGCGTATCCAGTCGATCCAGTCGCAGCTCAAGCTTTAATTTTGAAACCGAACCGATTTCCATTAATCGTTTTTCTTCAATCTCGGTGACGGTAAAAGATAGGCGATCAGACTCAAGCTCCAACCACTGAGCAATCAGAGGGGACGAGCGCTCTGCCTCGAGTTGCTGCCACATCTCGGGATATTCCTGTAGTTTTTGCCGCGCGACATCGTGCAAAAGCTTTTCAACCCAATCCTCTAACGCTCCCTCATTACGTCGTTCAATCAAGCGATCCTGCGTGCGCAGATCTTCCCAGATGCGCTGCATGACTGCGTGCAAGTAAATACCGCGCAATGTCTTGGAAGGCAAGGTCGCATAGGCTTTTAAGCCCTGCACACCCAGGCGATAACGGACAAAGCCCCACAACGGGTTACATGACTGTGTCTCAAGCACATTGACCCCACCCGCTGTCACCTCTGAGGTCTGCAAAACAGGACCATGATCATCGACCAGCTCTTGTAAAGAATCCTGTTTGTGCGGCATGCCAGGTTCAGGCGTCCAGATGTCGGCACACTCTGCCACACCCGCAATGAGAGGCGACGGCCTCAGGCCACGCTCACCTTCCTGCGCAGCCGAGCTAACGATTATTTCTGGAGCCGTGTGTGTTAAATGTTTGTAGATCTGTTGCGCCCATTCATACTCTCGCTCTGGCGTCGCTCGGGGTGCTTGTGCCAGGCGTAAAGCGGACAGCGGAATAAAGGGATTGGGTTTGGCTGCCGCGGGTAATACATCATCTGTCAGGCCGAGGATCCAGACTGCATCCCAGCTGCCGCCTTCAGCTTCGAGCAAACCCAGAACATCCAGTCTGGCACTGGCATCACGTTGAGGCTGAAAGGCTGAGCTGCGGGCCAGTCGATTGAGTGCGGACCATGCGTCCATTGCATTGACTGAACCCAGTACGGGCGTCATACGTGCAAATCGATCGAGCAGCACGTCCAGCGCCTCGGTCACCTGATAGGCGATCGAGCTCTGCTGTGCCTGCCCCGGGAAACCAAGTGTAGACAGGGTTGTGCGAAAAATTTGCGACCACGTCTGAGCATCAGTGCTTCGCGGATAGTCTTGCCACGTTTGCCAGGCCAGCTGCCAGGCAGGCCCAAGCGTTAAGAGTGGCTCAATTGCACGCGACCAAGCTGCCAGCGTCACACGTGTGGTCTGCCTGTCGCGCCAGCGCGCATCGATTCGGGCACGCGCGCCCATCTCGTTCAAATCGCCGGCACAATATCCAGCCAACAATGCCGCACCGAGCTCAACGGGCTCGGCACCCTTACGATCTTTCATTAATACAAAAGTTCTTAACCAGGCGAGCATCGCGCGGCCCGCGCGCCACTCGGACAAGGGTCTGGCGACTGCGACGTTAAACGCAAGCGGATCTGCCGTACCCTCACCTAGAATTTGATCCAGCACCCGTCGGGCGTATGGGACTTCGCGATCAAGCTGGGCCGCTACGATTGCATAACGTCCTTGAGGGTGTTGCAAGAGCTGGTGCCGGGCCCAATAGGCCGCTGCATGCCATTCGGTTTGAGCGTTGGCAGTCAGGATCCGTTTGAGTTGACCTGCTTGTTCATCGCCCTGAAGCAGGACATAAATCGAAACATCTAACGCTGACAACGCCATTAATACTCTGGCCATGCGTGGTGAGATTTCAGAGAATCCAGCGAGAACGATTTGAACGGGCATCGTCACGCCAACCTGACCAGCCTCTGTAGCAATCAATTCCAGATGCAGGATGACACGCTCAACCAACAGGTTAGGGTCCAGCGCGTCCACTGCGTGCAAGCGTGTTCGATACTTATCGCGCCAGCGCTCAAAACTTTGAAACTCCTCAGTCTGCGTTCCCTCGGCAACAGCGATATTCCACTCATCCATCAATGTATCAGCCTGCATCGCTGCCGCAGCAGCCTGATTCATGTCAAGCAATGGTCGTTCGGACTCCTGCTCCTCGATTACTTGCGCCCAAAGTGTTTGTGCCGAAAAGCTATCCAGGACATAGGCAGGAGCAGGAATATGCTCTTCAAAGCCAAGTTGAGCGAGCACATGCGACAGCCAGGTGGACCAGGGCGCCACAAATGGGATTTCAGAAGTACGGGCATGGTGCGTTGCAAGTGACTGAATCACACTCCGGGTCAGTCGATTATTGACGGTCAAGACCACTGTCGCGCGCGCAGGCAACTCGCAGAGTTGCATGTAATCTATGACAGGAAAATCATTCAGCTCAGACATCTTAGAAATTTAAAACCCGCACATGGTGGCAATTGTTTCCCAGTGGATACGCATACTGGGTGTCAGGTAAGCTAAAAATCCAATGCAAAGCAGACCTAAAAGAGCTACCGCTCCAAGGAGTTTTAGCAGCCATGTTGAATAGGGGGAGTTATGTTTAATCTGACGCATCTCAAGCTGCTGCAGGACTCAGACCAAGGGAAAGTGGTTTTTCCTTGACGGGTAAACACAACGCTGCGGCCATCAATGCCAAAGCTATACCCATCCACCAGACCAGATCATAGCTACCCGTTATCGCCTGGACTTTGCCTCCTAGCCAGACGCCGCTGAAACTGCCGAGCTGGTGGCCCAAAAACACCATACCTGAGAGTGTTGCGGCATAACGCAAACCGTAGATCTGGGCAATCAGGCCTTGCGTCAAAGGAACCGTACCCAGCCAAAACAACCCCATCCAGCCTGCGAATACATACACGACAAAAGTTTTGGTGGGCATT
>CANBUF010000122.1 GCA_947372575.1 Alcaligenaceae bacterium
CAATGCAGGACCCGGCTTGCTCATGCACCTCAAACCGGCCGGGGGACAAGCTCGCCAGGTCGGTCGTGCAATTGTCGACTACACCTTCCCTCCCGGTGATATGGCGCGCGTCCCTGTCATCGGCATTACCGGCACGCGCGGCAAAACCATGACGGGCCGTATGCTGTTTCGCCTGTTGAGCCTGCATGGCTTGCGCACCGGGCTGGCAAGCAGTGATGGGCTGTTTGTTGATCGGCGCACGCTGGTTGCCGCCGACTGTGCGAATGCCGAGCATGCACGCAAGATCCTGCTAAACCGCGAAGTGCAGGCGGTCATCATTGAGAATGGCTGCCAGCAGATTCTCAATGAAGGACTGGCCTACGAAAGATGTGAAGTCGGCATCATCACCAACATCGACTGGTCCGAGGACCTCTCGAGCCACGCTGTGCTCGATGAACAAGAGCGCGTCATGGTTTACCGCACACAAATGGATGTCGTGCTGCCGACAGGCATGGCTGTCCTCAATGCAGACGATCCCCGAGTCATTGCTCTGGCGCAATTCTGCGACGGACAGATCACACTGTTTAGCAAACACCCCAAGTCAGAGGGTATCGTGGCACACCTCGCCACGGGTGGACGAGCCGTCTTTATTGATCATGGCCAGCTGGTATTGGCGCATGGCACCGCCCGAACTAACCTCTGCAGCATTTCAAGCATACCCGCAACCAGTCAGGCAAGTAACACCGCACAGATGTATAACGTGCTGGCCGCGGCAGGTGCTGCGTGGGCACTTGGACTTTCTTCGGATCTCATCGATGCCGGTCTGGTGAGTTTTGTATCCGATTGAAATGGGATTATTCACTATGGCTCTGCTCGAAGTGGCCTGCACAGTAAAAAGCTACGCTACTATTTTTCTGCACCTCATTGTTTCTCTTTAACGATTTAGACTGACTGCACTTACAGGAATACATATGGACGTGTCTCGCATTCGCGCCTTGCGCGGCCCCAATCTCTGGAGCCGCCAAACTGCCATTGAGGCTGTGATTACTTGCAAAGGGGTCGAATGCGACCTGGATCAGATCCCTGACTTTGCCACAAGACTGCGGGCGCGCTTTCCTGATGTCAAACCTTTACGTCCCTATGGTCACAAAGACCCGATTTCACTGGCACACGCTATGGAAGCCGTGGCGCTGGGCTTGCAAGCGAAGGCCGGATGCCCAGTGGCGTTTAGTCAGACTTTTGCCACGCCTGACCCAGAGAGCTTTCAGGTGGTCGTGCAATACACAGAGGAGCCCGTTGGGCGCCTGGCCTTTGACCTGGCCGAGGCCTTGATTATGGCCACCCTCGCGAACGAGCCTTTCGACATCAAGCACGCTATGGATCGCCTGCGCGAACTCGACGAAGATGTCAGACTGGGGCCCAGCACCGGCTCAATCGTCAACGCCGCAACAGCACGCGGTATTCCCTATCGCCGCCTGACCGAGGGTAGTCTGGTGCAGTTTGGCTGGGGCAGCAAACAGCGCCGGATCCAGGCCGCCGAAACCGGTAATACCAGCGCGATCGCCGAAGCCATCGCCCAGGATAAAGACCTGACCAAGATGCTGCTCGACGCGGCAGGTGTGCCTGTCCCCAAGGGGCATGTCGTTGCAAGCGAAGAAGATGCATGGAAAATCGCTACAAAGATTGGCCTGCCAGTGGTACTCAAACCGCGCGATGGTAATCAGGGCAAAGGCGTCGCCGTCAACATCGAAACACGCGAGCAACTCAATGCAGCGTTTACGGTGGCCTCGAGTATCAGTCGTGATGTGATTGTCGAGCAATACATTCCCGGACATGATTTCCGTATGCTGGTCATCGGTAACCAGTTGATCGCAGCCGCGCGCCGCGATCCACCGCAAGTCATTGGTGATGGCAAGCAAACGATTCGTCAACTGGTCGATCTGGTCAATACCGATCCACTCAGAGGTGACGGACACGCCACACCGCTGACTAAAATCAAGTTTGACGATATTGCGCTGGCAACCCTCGCCAATCAGAATCTAAACGCTGAATCCATCCCCGAAAAGGGCAAACGTATTCTGTTGCGTAACAATGCAAATCTGAGTACAGGTGGCAGCGCCACAGACGTCACTGACGAGGTGCATCCTGAACTGGCTGCACGCATCGTGACTGCCGCACAGATGGTGGGACTCGATATTGCAGGCGTGGATCTTGTCGCTGAGACCGTCATCAAGCCCATGGAGGAGCAGCGTGCCGGCATCGTTGAGATCAACGCCGCACCTGGCTTGCGCATGCACTTGAGCCCCTCCTTTGGTAAGGCGCGTCCGGTCGGCGAGGCCATTGTCTCGACCATGTTTGCTGAAGGCGAGAACGCACGTATCCCCGTGGTTGCTGTCGCGGGCACCAATGGCAAAACAACAACTGTTCGCCTGACTGCGCATTTGCTGGGCGTAAAGGGCCAGTGCGTCGGCATGACCAATTCTGATGGCGTCTATATCGGACAACGCTGCATCGATACAGGTGACTGCAGTGGCCCACGCAGCGCGCGCAACGTCTTGCTACATCCTGGCGTTGACGCGGCCGTGTTTGAAACCGCTCGCGGAGGCATCTTGCGCGAGGGCCTGGCCTTTGACAAATGCGACGTTGCCATCGTCACAAATATCGGGATGGGAGACCATCTGGGCATGAACTTCATCAGCACGGTTGACACGCTCGCGCTCGTCAAGCGCGTCATTGTGCAAAACGTCGCCACACATGGCGCTGCAGTTTTGAATGCAATGGATCCCCTGGTGGCCAAGATGGCCGACTCCTGCCCAGGTAGCGTGATTTTCTTTTCTATTGATAGTCACAACACTGTGCTCAACACACACCGTGCTCAGGGCAAGCGTGTGGTCTACCACGACGGCATCCACATCATTTGTTCCGAAGCTGGACAGGAACACCGGATCGCACTGAAGTCGATCCCGCTGACGCGCAATGGCACGATTGGATTCCAGATCGAAAACGCCATGGCTTCGATCGCGGCAGCCTGGGCACTCAATCTAGACTGGCATACCATTGAAGCGGGTCTGTCGACCTTTGTGAATGATGCCCAGACTGCTCCAGGCAGATTTAATGTCTTTGAGTACCGCGGTGCGACAGTGATTGCCGACTACGGTCACAATCCGGATGCAATCCTGGCGCTCGTTCCCGCCATTGAAAGCATCCCGGCGACTCGACGCATAGTGGTGATCAGTGGCGCGGGTGATCGGCGCGATGAAGACATTTCACGCCAGACTGAGATTCTGGGCGAAATCTTTGATGAGGCCATTCTCTATCAGGATCAATGCCAGCGTGGTCGCGAAGACGGCGAAGTCCTCGCACTGCTCCAGCAGGGTTTGCAAAACGTCACACGCACCCGAGAGATTCAAGAGATTCATGGCGAGTTTCTCGCTATTGACACCGCACTGGCCAAACTTGGGCCTGGAGAGCTTTGTCTGATTCTGATTGATCAGGTGCAAGAAGCTCTAGACCATATCGCCATGCGCATTGCGCAACCAGCGTAACAGAGGGGCTTTGTTGAAATAACGGGGTCCGAATAACAAAACCCCTCACTGCGCGTTCTTCAGGCAATGAGGGGGTTTGGGTAGCTGCTGCAAGGCGGCACCAGGCAATTACAGGGCAATTACAGGGCAAGTACAGGGCAAGTACAGGGCAAGTACAGGGCAAGTACAAGCAACGTACAGCCCTGACAGCAGTCTTCTAAGACGATACGACGACTTGTGATCAGAGGTCTGCGTGCAAAGTTCCCACAATTACTTAGCTTTATCCCCAGCCCCGGGGATAGGAAAAGGAAACCCTGGGAACATGCCCTTGGACTGCTCCTGCATCTTGTCCTGCATCTGTGCGAACAGCGTCTTACTCTGTTCCACATAACTATTCATCATGTTCTGCACCATGGGTGTCTGCACACTCATGAACTGCGTCCAGTTCTCAGGTGCGAACTGGTTTGCCCCATACAGTCCTTTGGACTGCTCTGCCATCCGATCCTGAATATCCGAAAAAGCCTGAATATTTTTTTCGAGATAGGAACCCATGACCCCTTGCATCGCATGACCATAAAAACGAATCACATGTGCAAGCATCGTTGAAGAAAACATGGGTACCCCACCGCTCTCTTCTTCGAGGATGATCTGCAGCATGATGCTGCGCGTCAAATCCTCCGAGGACTTAGCGTCAACCACTTTAAAAGCTTCGTGGTCGAGAACGAGCTGTTTGACATCGGCCAGCGTAATGTAAGTGCTGGTCTGCGTGTCGTACAGCCGTCGGTTGGGATACTTCTTAATCAGACGCACGGATACGTCTGGTGATGCTTCAGTCATTGGGTTCCCCATGATACTAATTTTGCTTAAAAACAAACATCAGGCGTTAGCCCATATGCAAGCCGCCGTTGAGGGAAAAATCCGCACCGGTCGAAAACCCTGCGTCCTCGGAAGCGATCCAGGCAACGATTGAGGCAATTTCTTCTGGGCGTCCCAGACGTTTGACCGGAATCGTTGCAACGATTTTCTCGAGAACATCCGGACGAATCGCACGCACCATGTCCGTGCCAATGTAGCCTGGCGAAACAGTATTGACTGTGACACCTTTGCTGGCGACCTCAAGGGCGACTGACATTGTAAAACCGTGAATTCCGGCTTTTGCTGTTGCGTAGTTTGCCTGACCGAACTGACCTTTTTGACCATTGACCGAACTGATGTTGATAATGCGGCCAAACCCACGATCTACCATGCCGTCAATCACTTGTTTGGTGACGTTAAACAGGCTGTTCAAATTGGTATCCATCACTGCACGCCAGTCATCGGCCGTCATCTTGCGAAACACGCCATCACGCGTAATACCGGCATTATTGACAAGTACGTCAACAGGACCATGTTCATCTACGACTTTCTTGAACGCAGCCTCGGTTGAGGCCCAGTCAGAAACGTTGCCCACAGAGGCGTAAAACTTATAACCGAGTGCTGCCTGCTCATCAAGCCATTGCTTGAAATCACGGCTTGGACCACATCCGGCAATCACTGTCATGCCTTCTTTGGAGAGACGCTGACAAATTGCAGTCCCAATGCCGCCCATACCACCCGTCACATACGCAATTTTTGCACTCATATTGCTCTCCTCATGCCGCAACCAAACTACTCATAAGTTTTGATTGAGCGACCGCTTTTTTATTTAAACCATACCCCGCGCGGCGAAGGGGTGGTTAGACTGCACGAACTTTTACAAACGAACCTGGAGCAGACTCAAGGACCGCAAAATCTGCGTTGCCAGGTGCGCTAGGCGCTTTGATCTTTTTACCACTCTGGCCTGCCAGCCATTCATACCAGTCTGGCCACCAGCTCCCTGCATGTTCGGTCGTTTTTGCCAGCCATTGATCGGCATGCTTTGGGTGCTGACCATCCGGTCCGACCCAGTAGCTGCGTTTGTGTTTAGCGGGTGGGTTAATCACCCCGGCAATATGACCGGAGGCGCCCAGGACAAAACGATTTTTACCAGTAAAAATGCCTGATGAGGCATACGCTGTTTGCCAGGGGACGATATGATCCTCGCGCGAGGCATACAAGTAGGTTGGGACGTTGATCTTGCGTAGATCAATTGGCACCCCGCCACATACGAGTGCATTGGGCTCACAGAGCTTATTCTCAAGATAGGTATTGCGGAAATACCAGGTAAAAAATGGGCCAGGCAAATTCGTGCTGTCGGCATTCCAGTACAGCAAATCAAAGGCGACGGGCGTCTCGCCCTTTAGATAATTGGAGACAACATAATTCCATACCAGCTCGTTTGGCCGCAAGAACGAAAATGTTGCCCCCAGTTCACGGGCAGACATCAAGCCGCCCTGCCCGATCTGCTTTTCACGCATGGCTGCGGACTGCTCATTGACAAACACACTCAGTGCGCCAGTATCGCTAAAGTCCACCATCGAAGTCAGCAGTGTCAGTGAGGCGACTGGTGATTCACCTCGTCCGGCGGCCAAAGCCAGCGCCGTAGAGAGCATCGTGCCACCGACACAGAATCCCAGGGCATTGATCTTTTTCTGCCCTGAAATTGCCTGTGTGACTTCAATCGCCTTCAGGACACCCTCCTCTAGATAATCATCCCAGGTTGCCTGATGAATCCCGTCCTCATCACTATCGAGAGGATTGCGCCAGGACGTCAGGAAGACTGTAAATCCTTGTTCGACAGCGTGACGCACGAACGAGTTCTCTGGCTGCAAGTCCAGGATATAGAATTTATTAATACAGGGCGGCACAAGCAGAATGGGGCGCTGAAAAACCGTCGGTGTCGCAGGAGCATACTGAATCAGCTGGAACAGGCGATTCTGAAAAACCACAGACCCTTTTGTTGTTGCGACGTTTTCACCAACCTGGAACTTGCTCTCATCGGTCTGGGTGATCCGGCCTTTGCGCATATCAGAGATCAGATTTGTCATGCCCGCGCGCA